>NZ_JAMYOR010000013.1:0-133250 GCF_040319965.1 Mesorhizobium sp. M0830
GGGCTTGGGCCCCCCCCTACCTTTTCAAATAGAAAAAAATCTTTATTTTCACAATAATATTTTGACCGGGGGCGCTATACAACTGGGGGGGGGGCCCACAAACCCCCCCCCGCGACTTCAAACGGACCTTGTTTCAGGGCTTGATACGACTATGGACGCGACAGCCCAACACAGCGCGGCAACCGAGCGGCCTCCGGCCTTGGCTCCACGCCTGACGCTGTCCGGCATCTCCAAGAGCTTTCCCGGCGTGCGCGCGCTGCACAATGTCAGCCTGTCGCTCTATCCGGGGCAGGTGACCGCGCTGATCGGTGAGAACGGCGCCGGCAAGTCGACCCTGGTCAAGATCATGACCGGCATCTACCAGCCCGACACGGGCACAATCAGCATCGACGGCGAGGCCGTCACCCTGCCCAGCGCGCATGCCGCCTTCGGCTATGGCGTCACGGCCATCCACCAGGAAACCGTGCTGTTCGACGATTTGACCGTTGCCGAAAACATCTTTCTCGGCCACGCGCCACGCACGCGTTTCGGCACCATCGACTGGCGCACGATGCGCAAGAATGCGCGCGAAGTGCTCGACATCATGCATGCCGGCCATATCGACGCCGACGCGCGATTGAAGGATCTCGGCATTGCCAACAAGCATCTGGTTGCCGTGGCGCGGGCCATGTCGATCGATGCGCAGATCGTCATCATGGACGAGCCGACCGCCGCCCTTTCGATGAAGGAGATCGAGGAGCTTTTCCTGCTGATCGAATTCCTCAAAAGCGAAGGCAAGGCGATCCTGTTCATCAGCCACAAGTTCGACGAGATCTACCGCATCGCCGACCGCTACACGGTGTTCCGCGACGGCGAGATGGTCGGCGAAGGTCTGATCAGGGATGCGGGCCAAAGCCAGATCGTGCGCCTGATGGTCGGCCGCGCCGTCGACCACATCTTCCCGCAGCGCAAGGCCGAGATCGGCGCGCCGGTGCTCTCCGTTTCCGGCCTGTCGCACCCGACCGAATTCAACGACATCGGCTTCGAATTGCACAAGGGCGAGATCCTCGGCTTCTACGGCCTTGTCGGCGCCGGGCGCAGCGAGGTGATGCAGGCGATATCGGGCATCACCCGCACGTCGGGCGGCACGATCACGCTGGAAGGCAAGGTGATCGCGCCGAGATCGGCGGCGGATTCGATCGATGCCGGCATCGTCTACGTGCCCGAGGAACGCGGCAAGCAAGGCGTAGTGATCGGCCTGCCGATCTTCCAGAACATCTCGCTGCCTTCGCTCAAGCGCACCTCCAGATCCGGCCTGCTGCGGCTGTCGGAAGAATTCGAACTCGCCCGCTCCTTTACCGAGCGGCTCGACCTGCGCGCCTCCTCGCTCAGCCAGGATGTCGGCACGCTGTCGGGCGGCAACCAGCAGAAGATCGTCATCGCCAAATGGCTGGCGACGGCGCCCAAGGTGATCATCCTGGACGAGCCGACCAAGGGCATCGACATCGGCTCCAAGGCCGCCGTGCACGGCTTCATGGCCGAGTTGGTGGCGCAGGGCCTGTCGGTGATCATGGTGTCGTCGGAACTGCCGGAAATCCTTGGCATGTCCGACCGCATCGTGGTCATGCGCGAGGGTCTCGTTGCTGCTGTCTTCGACAACAAGGGCCTGGACGCCGAGACGCTGGTCAGGACGGCAGCAGGGATCGCCGCATGAAGGCATTTTTCAAATATCGTGAAATCTGGTTGCTTGCCGCCATCGTCGTGCTGATCGGGCTGATATCGACGCGCTTCCCGGCCTTTGCCGATCCCGGCAATTTGCGCCAGGTGTTCAACGACACCTCGATCCTGATGATCCTGGCGCTTGGCCAGATGGTTGTGATCCTGACCCGGTCGATCGACCTGTCGATGGCGTCCAATCTCTGCTTCACCGGCATGGTGGTGGCAATGCTGAACGCCGCGCATCCGGCAATCCCGATCCCGCTGCTGATTGGCATCGCCCTGGTCGTCGGCCTGGTGCTCGGCGCCATCAACGGCCTTTTGGTCTGGCGGCTGAACATCCCTTCGATCGTGGTGACATTGGGCACGCTCACCATCTATCGCGGCGCCACCTTCGTCCTGTCAGGCGGCGCCTGGGTCAATGCCGACAAGATGAGCCCGGACTTCATCGGCTTTCAGCGGGCGGCGTTCCTCGGCATTCCGGTGCTGTCCTGGATCGCCATCCTGGTCATCGTGCTGTTCTTCGTCCTGATGACGCGCACCGCGCTCGGCCGCTCGATCTATGCCATCGGCGTCAACCCGACGGCTTCGGTCTATGCCGGCATCGATGTCGGCCGGACGAAATTCATCGTCTTCTGCATCTCCGGCATGATCGGCGGCCTCTCGGGATATCTCTGGATCTCCCGCTATGTGATTGCCTCGGTCGAGGTCGCCAACGGCTATGAACTCAACATCATCGCCGCCTGCGTTATCGGCGGCATCTCGATCGCCGGCGGCATCGGCTCGGTCGGCGGCGCAGTGCTCGGTGCGCTGTTCCTCGGCATCATCTCCAACGCACTGCCGGTCATCAACATCTCGCCCTTCTGGCAGATGGCGATCTCGGGCAGCGCCATCATTCTGGCCGTCGTGCTCAACGCGCGCGGCGAACGCCGGCAGGGCCGCATCATCCTGCGAAAAGTGGAGGCGGTGACATGACCGACATCCCTGCCCCGCGCCATATTCCCGACCGGCTCGACAAGCCGCTGCGTTCGGCGATCTTTTCCTGGGAAGCGCTGCTGGTCGTGGTGGCGATGGCGATCTTCGCCATCAACAGCTTTGCCTCGCCGTATTTCCTCGACCCGTACTCGCTGTCCGATCTCACCTTCAATTTCACCGAGAAGGGTCTGATCGCCTTCGCCATGGCACTGCTGATCATTTCGGGCGAGATCGACCTGTCGGTGGCCGCGATCATCGCGCTGGCGTCGACCATGATGGGCATGGCGGTGCAGGCCGGGGCCGGCATGCCGGTGCTGGTGCTGATCGGCATCGTCGTCGGGCTCGGCTGCGGCGCCTTTAACGGCCTGCTGGTGACAAGGCTCGGCCTGCCCTCCATCGTCGTCACCATCGGCACGATGAGCCTGTTTCGCGGCATCGCCTTCATCATCCTCGGCGACCAGGCTTACAAGGGCTATCCCGAAAGCTTCGCCTTCTTCGGCCAGGGCTATGTCTGGTGGGTGGTGTCGTTCGAACTGGTGCTCTTCCTGATCGCAGCCGTCGTTTACTGGTTCCTGTTGCACCGCACGAGTTTCGGCCGTCGTGTCTTTGCCATCGGCAACAACCCGGTCGCAGCACAATTTTCCGGCGTGCGCGTCGGCCGCACCAAGTTCATCCTGTTCTGCCTGACCGGGCTGATGTCGGGCATCGCCTCGGTGCTGATCACCTCGCGCCTCGGTTCGACCCGACCCTCGATCGCGCAGGGCTATGAACTGGAAGTCATCACCATGGTGGTGCTCGGCGGCGTCAGCATTCTCGGCGGCGCCGGCAGCATTCTGGGCGTCGTGCTGGCCGCCTTCATCATGGGGCTGGTGACCTTCGGGCTTGGCCTGCTCAACGTGCCCGGCATCGTCATGTCGATCTTCATCGGCCTGCTCCTGATCATCGTCATCGCTCTGCCGATCGTCTGGCGGCGGCTGCGCGGAGGACGTTGATGCCGCAGAAATACGCGTTCAAGATGAAGCTGAAACCCGGCATGAAGACCGAATACAAGAAGCGCCACGACGAGATCTGGCCGTCGCTGGTCGCGCTCCTGAAGCAGGCCGGCGTTTCCGATTATTCCATCCATCTCGATGATGAGACCAACATCCTGTTCGGCGTGCTGTGGCGCCGAGACGACCACGGCATGGACGACCTGCCTAGGCATCCGGAGATGCAGCGCTGGTGGGCACACATGGCCGACGTCATGGAGACGAGGCCGGACAACGAACCGGTGGCCGTGCCGCTGGAAACCGTGTTCCACATGGAATGAGCACGATACGCCACATCGCCGTCATCGACATCGGCAAGACCAACGCCAAGGTGGCACTGGTCGACCTCGCGACGCTGAGCGAGATAGCATTGCGCCGCATGGCGAATGCACCGGTGCGGCAGGCGCCCTACCCGCATCATGATGTCGAGGCCTTGTGGACATTCATCCTCGACAGCCTTGCCGGCCTCAACCGCGAACAGCGCATCGACGCCATATCGATCACCACACATGGCGCGACGGGCGCGCTGGTCGACGCTTCGGGCGAACTGGTGCTGCCGGTGCTCGACTATGAATTCGATGGCCCCGACAGGCTCGCCGTGGACTATGACACGATCCGTCCGCCCTTCGCCGAGACCGGCACGCCGCGCCTGCCGCTCGGCCTCAATCTGGGCGCGCAATTCTTCTGGCAGCAGAAAAGCTTTCCGGCGGAATTCGCCAAGGCCGCCGCGATGCTGATGTACCCGCAATACTGGGCCCTGCGCCTGAGCGGTGTCACAGCCAACGAGGTGACATCGCTCGGCTGCCACACCGATCTGTGGAACCCGTGGACGGCCGATTTTTCATCATTGGTCGACAGCCGGGAATGGCGCGGCTTGATGGCGCCGGTGAGGCCAGCCAGGGACCGCCTCGGCCCGATCCTGCCCAGTGTCGCGGTGCGAACCGGCCTTGACCCGCAAACGCCGGTCTTCTGCGGCCTGCATGATTCCAACGCCTCGCTGCTGCCGCATCTTCTCTCCGACAAGCCGCCCTTCTCCGTCGTCTCGACCGGCACCTGGGTGGTGTCGATGGCGGTCGGCGGCAAACAGATTGCGCTGGATGCGGCACGTGACACGCTGGTCAATGTCAACGCACTCGGCAATCCCGTTCCCTCGGCGCGCTTCATGGGCGGGCGCGAATTTTCCGTGCTGACAAAGGACCGGCCAGAGCAGTGGAGCGAAGATGATGTCGGCGCCGTGTTGGCGCGAAAAGTGCTGTTGCTGCCGTCGACCCAGCAAGGATCGGGGCCGTTCCCGCATCAGGCCGCGACATGGCTCAACGCCGACGACATGAACAATGGCCAGCGCTTTGCGGTCATCTCGTTCTATCTGGCGCTGATGACGGCGACCTGCCTCGACCTGATCGGCGCCGACGGCCCGACCATCGTCGAAGGCCCTTTTGCCCGCAACCGGCTCTTTGTTGGCATGCTGGCGGCAGCGACGGGGCGCACCGTGGTCGCATCCGAGGCTGCTACCGGCACCAGCATCGGCGCCGCGCTGCTGGCAACCGATCAACTGACGGCTCAGGGCAAAGGCGAAAGAATAGAGCCGCCGGCTGACTCTGCCTGGGCGGACTACGTCAGTGCCTGGCGCGCTGCGGTCGAAGCGCAGAGCTGACTACAAAATCCGCTTGCCGAAAGCCGACATGACGAAGTTGACCACGTCGGTGCCGATCCGAGGCTCCAGATCCGAGATCAGTCCGGAAACGTCCATCGACAGCAGTCCGCCGGAGAGCGCGATCGCCTCCATCGCCTGATGCGTTTCGCGCACGGTGAGGCCGCCGGAGCCCGCAGCCCAGCCGGCGAATTCGGTCACTGTGGGCGAATAGCTGACGTGAAAACCTTGCGTGCCTGATGTAGCGATACGGATCGCTTCGTGCATCAAGTCGCGCATGCCCATGGCGTCGATGTCGGTCATGGTGAAGGCCGACACGCGCGAATCCTTCAGCACCCGCGCTTCGGCCGGATCGGCATGGCGCAAGCCGACGATGACGACATTCTCCGGCGACAGCTGCGGCTGCAACGCGCCGGCCTTGTGGTCGAGGCCAAGCGCGCGCGCCAGCACCGAGCCTTCCGCCAGGTCGATGCCGTCCTCTTCCTCGGGCATCAGGGCGGCGATGGAATCGATCCAGATCAGGCCGAAGGAATGCGTCGCGCGCGCCGTTGCGGTCAGCGCCTTGTGCGCGATGCGACGGTCGGCGCCGGCAGTCAGCCGGATCAGTCCCGATGGCGGCCGCTCGACATCGGCCAGTTCCACCACATCGAAATTCATCGCTTCCAGCCGCGCGCCGGTGCCTTCACGGGCCAGGATGCCGGCAGCCCCTTGCTCGGCGGTGATCTGCACCATCTTGCGGCCGAAAAAGTCCTCGACATCGTGCATCGGGGCCTTCTCGACATATTCCGAGGTCATCGCCAGCAGCATGGCGCCATAGCTCATGCGGAAGGCGACGCGGTCGCCAACGGTCAGCGGCGGATCGGCATCGGCAACATCCAGCAACAGGTGGTCGCTGGAGGCGCCGAGCACTCTTATCCCCTTGGCAATCGGCGTCAGGCCCTCGACCAGCACATCCTCGCGGCCGATATTGGCAATGGCGCGCAGCCTGTCGCCCTCGTCGGGGAAGACCGGCTGGTTGCCGAAGGCGTCGAAGCCGGATTGGCCGATCGGCCGTGACGGCTTGAGCTTGACCTCGATGATATCGCTGGTCAGCCGGCAGGCATCAGGTTCGAGTTCGGCCCATGGCGTGTCGCGGAAGGTCTCGACGCCGCCTTGCAGGATCGCCTCGCCGACCCGCAGATTGTTGATGCCGGCTGGCAGTCTGCCCTCGAGCAGCAGTGGCAGCGACGACGAGGCGCCGCCGGAAATCACGTCGAGGCTTTTGCCGGACAGGCGTTCGGTCTTGTAGGCGTGGGCGACGAGCTGGCCGAGATTTTCCGGCGTCGGCATGATGGCGCCGAAGCAGCCGAGATTGGTGCCGATGCCAGCAATGCGCACGCCTTTGTATTGCAGGATCTGCTCGACCGTCGGGATCAGGTCATTCGGCCAGATGCCTTCGCGGAGATCGCCGAGGTCGATCATCAGCATGATGTCGTGGACACGGCCCATGCGGTCGGCGATGCGCGAAATCTCGCGGATGGTGGCGAGTTCCGACTGCAGGCTGATGTCAACGGTGCGCACCACCTCCTCGACACGCGCCATCGGTGGGCTGCGCAACAGCATGATCGGCACGTTGATGCCGCTGTCGCGCAGCCGGCGGATGTTTTCGAAGCGAGATTCGGCGATGCCGGCGACACCGCCGCGCAGCATGGCGCGCGCCACTTGCGGCATGCCGCAAGTGCCCTTGGTGACGCCGAACACCTTGATGCCCGAGAGCGCGCAGCGCTCGACGATGGTGCGCGCATTGCGCTCGATGCGGCCAAGGTCGATGGCGACTTGCGGTCCCGACATCCTAGCCCCCGTAGACCAGCCCTTGCGGGTCGATTTCCGGCTTGCGGCCGGCGACGAGGTCGGCAAGGAATTTTCCCGAGCCGCAGGCCATGGTCCAGCCGACATGGCCGTGGCCGGTGTCGAGATAAAGATTCCTATAGCGCGCCCGGCCGATGACCGGCACCGAGTTCGGCATCATCGGCCGCAGGCCTGCCCACAGCTCCGCCTTCTTCTCGTCGAAGGCACCGGGAAACAGGTCCTTGCCGGTCCTGAACATGGCGGCGAAGTCGCTGGGCTTATGGCTGCGGTCAAAGCCGGTGAATTCGGCGGTCGAGGCGAGCCGCAGCCGGTTGCCAAGCCTGGAATAGGCGATCAGCTGGTCCTCGTCGGCGCCGCCCGTGGTCGGCCCTTTGCTCTCGTCTTCCAGCGGAATGGTCGCGGTATAACCCTTCACCGGATAGACAGGCAGGTCGATGCCGTAGCGGCGGCCGAGCAGGCCGCTTTCCGGTCCCATCGAGATGACCACGGCATCCCCGGTGACCGGTCCGGCCGAAGTCATCACCGCACTCACCCGGTCGCCCTCGATGGCGAGGCCCTCGACCGTCGTTCCGCAGAGGAAGTTCACGCCAAGTTTTTCGGCTGAATAGGCCGCGAGTTTTTCCACGAACTGCCGGGAATCGCCGGTCTGGTCGATCGGCGAATAGACGCCGCCGGCGATCTTTTCCTTCACGCCGGCAAGACCCGGTTCAAGCTCGACCAGCCGCTCGCGGCCGACGATCTCGATCGGCAGGCCATGCTCGGCCAGATAGCGATAATTGTCGGTGCCGGTGTCGAGACTGTGCTGCGAGCGGAAGAAGTAAAGGATGCCCTTCTTGCGCTCGTCATAGCGAATTCCGGTATCGGCGCAGATGGCGTTGATGCAATCGCGCGAATAGAGCGCCAGGCGCAACTTGACCCGGCTGTTGGCGCGCAGGCGCTCTTTCGTGCACTGGCGCAGGAAGCGCAAGCTCCAGGCGAGGAAATAGGGATCGAAGCGCAGCCGGACCTTGATGCCGAGATCATGATTGTAGAGCGCGCGCAGGAATGTCTTCAGGGCCGCCGGCGAAGCCCAGGCGGTAGCATCCCCCGGAGACACCAGGCCGGCGTTCGACTGGCTGGTGCCACGCGCTGGCGCCGGATGGCGCTCGATCACGGTGACCTCATGGCCGTCGCTGGCCAGATAGAAGGCGGCCGCCGTACCGACGACACCGGCCCCGAGCACCGTTATTTTCATGCCATCCCCCAAAGCGCCTCGCGGCACGGCGCCTCAATGCCGTGCCGCGAATGCCTTCAATAGCGCTTCACTGCCCGCCTTGCGAGCCCTTGCGAGAACCTGGCTCAGCCCCGAGCGGAGTTCTTGCCGGTCAGGATGCGCTCCCAGGCGAGCGCGTCGGCAACGATCTGGTCGAGGTCGTCGCGTTGCGGCTCCCAGCCGAGTTCGGCGCGGGCGAGATCCGAATTGGCAACCACCGCTGCGGCGTCGCCGGGACGGCGATCGCCCATCTTCACTTCGAAATCATGGCCGAAGGCACGCCGCACGCTGTCGATGACCTCGAGCACCGAGTAGCCATGGCTATAGCCGCAATTGGCGACGAGGCTTTGCCCGCCGGCGCGCAGCCGCTGCAGGGCCAAGCGGTGCGCCGCCGCCAGATCGCTGACGTGGATGTAGTCGCGCATGCAGGTGCCGTCCGGCGTCGGGTAATCGGTGCCGAACACCTGCATGAACGGCCGCTTGCCGAGCGCCGTCTCGCAGGCGACCTTGATCAGATGAGTGGCGCCCGGCGTCGACTGCCCGGTGCGGCCCTTCGGGTCGGCGCCGGCGACGTTGAAATAGCGCAGCGCGGTATAGCGCAGGCCGTGCGCGATCCCCGCATCGCGCAGCATCCATTCGCTCATCAGCTTGGACAGGCCATAGGGCGATTCCGGCGCCAGGCGGGCATCCTCGCGCACCGGCTCCAGTCCGGCGCCGCCATAGACGGCCGCGGTCGAGGAAAAGATGAAATTGGGCACGCCTTCGCGCACCGCGGTCTCGATCAGCGTGCGCGTCTTGCAGGTGTTGTTCTCGTAATAGCCAAGCGGATCGGCGACCGATTCCGGGACCACGATGGAACCGGCGAAATGGATGATCGCGTCGACCTTGTTTTCCCTGATGATCGAGCCGACCAATTCCCTGTCGGCGACATCGCCAACCACCAGCTTTGCCTCCGGCGCTACCGCCCATTCGAAGCCGGTCGAAAGACGGTCGAGAACGACCACGCTCTCGCCGGCATCCAGCAGCTCCCAGACCATATGGCTGCCGATATAGCCGGCGCCGCCTGTTACCAAAACTGTCATCCGCGGCCTCGCATCTCAAGATTTATCGGAAACTGTCTCAACCCCCGCCTTACTGGAAAGCCTGCCTGGTGGCCATTAGAACTCATGGTAACCAGCATTGTCTGCACGTGGCATCGTCCTGAAACAAAATTGATCCACATCAAGGGAATAGGCCACGATCCGTGGTCGATAGGAACAGGTCCGGGGCGTGGCATTTTGACCAGAAAGGCCTGGTGGACGACCAATAGGGCAATGATTATGATCCCGCGCAAAAATTGGGAAGCCGACATGAACTACCAGCGATTCTTCGAGGAAGCGATCGACCAGCTCCATGCTGAGCGTCGCTACCGCGTTTTCGCCGACCTCGAGCGAATCGCGGGCAAGTTTCCGCGCGCCATCTGGCGTTCCAACGGCCGCGCCGAGGAAATCACCGTCTGGTGCTCCAACGATTATCTCGGCATGGGCCAGCATCCCGATGTCATCGCCGCGTTCCAGGATGCAGCCGGCAGGATGGGCTCGGGCGCCGGCGGCACCCGCAACATTTCCGGCACCAGCAACCCGCTGGTAGAGCTCGAACTGGAGCTTGCCGACCTGCACGAAAAGGAAGCGGCACTCGTCTTCACCTCCGGCTTCGTTTCCAACGAAGCCTCGATCTCGACCATCGCGCGGCTTTTGCCCAATTGCCTGATCATCTCGGACGAACTGAACCATGCCTCGATGATCGAAGGCGTACGGCGCTCGGGCGCCGAGAAGAAGATCTTCCGTCACAATGACGTCGCGCACCTGGAAAGCCTGTTGCAGGCGGCGGGCCGCGAACGCGCCAAGCTGATTATCTTCGAAAGCGTCTATTCGATGGATGGCGACATCGCGCCAATCAAGCAGATCGTCGAGCTCGCCGAGCGCTACAACGCCATGACCTATATCGACGAAGTGCATGCCGTCGGCATGTATGGACCACGCGGCGGCGGCATCACCGAGCGCGAAGGCCTGGCCGACCGCATCGACATCATCGAAGGCACGCTGGCCAAGGCATTCGGCACGCTAGGCGGCTACATCGCCGGCACCAGTGCAGTGATCGACGCCGTACGCTCCTATGCGCCGGGCTTCATCTTCACCACCGCGCTGCCGCCGGCGATCGCTGCTGCCGCGACCGCGTCGATCCGCCATCTCAAGCGCTCGCAGGCCGAGCGCGATGCCCAGCAGCAGCAGGCCGCGAGGACCAAGCAGATACTCTCTGCCGCCGGCCTGCCGGTGATGGACTCGCCGACCCACATCGTGCCGGTCCTGGTTGGCGATCCGGAACTTTGCAAGATGGCCAGCGACCGCCTGCTCGGCGTTCACGGCCTTTACATCCAGCCGATCAACTACCCGACCGTGCCGCGCGGCACGGAGCGGCTTCGCATCACGCCGACGCCGTTCCACTCCGATGCACTGATCGCCGAACTGCAGGACGCGCTGGTCGAGACCTGGGACGCGCTCGGCATTCCCTATGGCTCCGCCGGTCGGCCGTCCGTGGCCAAGAGCGACCGGATCATTCCGCTGCTGGTGCCCAAGTCAGGCGGCTGAAAAACTCTCCTCCGGCGGCCATCTGACGCGGGTTTCTGCGTCAGCGGCTCAAACAGTCTTCATCCAATTCGCCAGACGATGTGCCGCTTCCTCGATCTGGTCGAGGCGGCGGTGAAAGCACAGCCTGAGGAAGGCTTCGCCGCCGGGGCCGAAGGCCGTGCCTGGAGCCAGCCCGACATTGGCTTTGTCGACGATGTCGAAGGCAGCCGCGCGCGAATCTGTGATGCCGTCGACCGTGAAGAAAAGATAGAACGCACCTTGCGGCACGGTGAATCGGGCACGGCCGGCGGCGCCGAGAATGCCGCAGACCAGATCGCGCGCCTTGCGCGCCCGCTCTACCTGTTCGGCAACAAAGGCATCGCCTTCATCAAGGGCCGCAACCGCGCCGCGCTGCATGAACTGGGCAACGCCGGAATTCGAATACTGGATCAGGTTCTCGAACACCTGCTGCAGGGACGGATGTGTCTTGATCCAGCCGACACGCCAGCCGGTCATCGCCCAGTTCTTGGAAAAACTGTTGACATACAGGATCCGATCCTCCGCCGTCGCGATGTCGAGGAAAGACGGCGCGCGGCCGTGGCTATAGTGGAACAGCGAATAGATCTCGTCGGCGATGATCCAGAGATTCTTGGCGCGCGCGAGATCGAGGATTGACCGCAAGGTCTCGTGATCGGCGGTCCAGCCGGTGGGATTGGACGGCGTGTTGATGAACAGTGCCTTTGTGCGCGGCGTGATCGCCGCTGCGATCTTCTCGACGTCGCAGGACCAGCCATTGCCGGAATGGTCCAGCGTGACCGCAACAGGAATTGCTCCCGCTATCGCCGCGGCGGCGTCGAAATTCGGCCAGGCCGGTGACAAATAAACCACCTCGTCGCCGGCGCCGGCAAGCGCGTCGAGTGCCAGCTGGATGGCGTGCATGCCGGATCCGGTGACGATAAATTGTTCCTCTGGGAAGGTCTTTGCGAAATGCCTGGCATAGTAGCGGGAAAGCGCCTGTCTGAGATCGGGGATGCCTTTCTGCCAGGTGTAGAACGTTTCGCCGCCGGCTAGCGCCTTCGACGCGGCATCGGTGATGAACGAAGGCGTCGGCAGGTCGCCCTCACCGGCCCAGAGCGGGATCATGCCCTCGCGCAGGCGGCCGTAATTGACCACGGCGACAATGCCGCTTTCGGGCGCGGCGCGGGCTTCGGCGCGAAGGCTGTCGATCAGGGTCATGGGCGGGTCCGTTCCGATCTCGGGCGTTGATCGGCGCTCCTTAGCAGATGCGAAAACAGAAAACCCCGGCCGCGAACGACCGGGGTTTTGGTCCAGAAGAGCTGATCCGTCTATCTCCTGGCGAGCAAGTCGCGAATTTCGGTGAGCAGCGCGACATCGGCGGGCGGCGGAGCGGCCGGCGCGGCAGGCTTCTCGCGCTCAAGCCGCTTGCGCATGTTGTTCACCGCCTTGACCATCAGGAAGATGATGAAAGCGAGGATAAGGAAGTTCAACGCCACGGTTATGAAGCTGCCATACGCGAAAACAGCGCCTTGCTTCTTAGCGTCTGCCAGCGAGGTGGCGTTGACGGCCGAGGAGAGCCCAAGGAAATAGTTGTTGAAATCCAGGCCGCCGAAAATCGCGCCGACGATCGGCATGATGATGTCGTTGACGAGGGAATCGACGATCTTGCCAAAGGCCGCGCCGATGATGACGCCGACCGCAAGGTCCATCACATTGCCCTTGGAAATGAATTCCTGGAACTCTTTCAGCATTCGACCCTCCTTGTCATGACCGGCCGAGCTGCCGTTTCCCGTCCTCAGGCATCGACCCGAGGACAAACATAACAAAAACCTCCGGTTGCAACATCGGCAAAAAGCAGGAAGCAACCGGTTTCTCCTTCCCCGACGGCCGCCCGGTAAAGCGCGTCACGCCGTGCTTTGGGCCGCTTGTTCTTGCGCATGCCGTTGCCCAAAACTGCCGCGCTCCTTGGTCGACATGCATCGGAAATCACAGCCTTCATGCATCCAAAGCCGTGATGGACTCAGAAGCCAAGCTGTGATTGCGTCTGGGCAAGCCGGGTTGAAATCGGCACAAGGAGGATATTGCCGGCGTGCAGGGCTTGTTCATCGTCATCATCGCGATCGCCTATGTGACGCTGCTGTTCGCCATCGCCAGCCTGGGCGACCGCCGCTCGGCCATTTCCGAGCCAAGCCGGGCCCGCCCCTTCATCTATGCGCTCAGTCTGGCGATCTACTGCACGTCATGGACGTTCTTCGGCTCGGTCGGCCTCTCCTCCGAACGCGGCCTCGAATTCCTCGGCATCTATACCGGCCCGGTGCTGGTGTTCGTGTTCGGCTTTCCGCTGCTCAACCGCATCGTCCGGCTGGCCAAGACCGAGAAGATCACCTCGATCGCCGACTTCCTCGGCGCCCGCTACGGCAAGAGCTTCACTGTCGCGGCGATCGCCACGCTGATCGCCACCATCGGCGCGGTGCCCTATATCGCGCTGCAGTTGAAGGCGATCTCCGGTTCGGTCAGCCTGATGGTCGAGCACTATACGGGATCGCCGCCCTCCTTCGATCCCTTCGTCAGCGACATCTCGCTGGTCGTCGCCATGCTGCTGGCGCTGTTTGCGGTGTTGTTCGGCACACGCCACGCCGACGCCACCGAACACCAGGACGGGCTGGTGCTGGCGGTTGCGGTGGAAACCGTGGTCAAGCTTGCCGCTTTCCTGGCGATCGGCCTGATGGTCACCTTCCTGATCTTCGGCGGCCCGGGCGATATGTTCGACAAGCTTGCCCAGAATGCGCAGGTTCGGCAGGCGATGAGCTACAACACCTCGCTGGCCACCTGGCTGGTGCTGACTTGCCTGAGCGGCTTTGCCATCGTGATGCTGCCGCGGCAGTTCTACGTCACCATCGTCGAGAACCGTGGCGAGGCCGAATTGCGCACCGCGACATGGGTGTTTCCGCTCTACCTCGTAGCGATCAATCTGTTCGTGCTGCCGATCGCCTTTGCCGGCCTGTCGCTGGTCGGCACGGGGACCAGCAGCGATCTCTACGTGCTGTCGCTGCCCTTGTTCAGCGGTCATGACGTGCTGGCGATGGCGGCCTTTATCGGCGGGCTGTCGGCGGCAACCGCCATGGTGATCGTCGAGAGCGTGGCGCTGTCGATCATGATTTCCAACGACCTCGTCATTCCGCTGTTCGTGCGCCGCCTGCTCAAGACATCGACCTCCGAGAACGAAGATTGGTCGACGCTCATCCTCAACGTGCGGCGCGGGGCGATCTTCATCCTGCTGTTCATCGCCTTCCTCTACTATCGCGAGAGCACCAACAGCGTGCGCCTGTCGTCGATCGGCCTGATGTCGTTCGCGGCCATCGCCCAATTCGCGCCGGCGCTGATCGGCGGGCTGATCTGGCGCGGCGCCAATGGCCGGGGTGCGGCGCTGGGCATGGTCGCCGGCATTCTCGTCTGGGGCTACACGCTGCTGTTTCCATCGCTTGCCGCATCCGATACCGGCGTCATCGTGCACGGGCTGTTTGGCTTCGAGGCGTTACGGCCGCAGGCCCTGTTCGGCACCGTCGCCGAACCGCTGAACCACGGCGTGTTGTGGAGCCTGTCGATCAACGCGGTGTTCTTCGTGCTGGGTTCCCTCTCGCGCGCTTCGGTTCCGCTGGAACGCATCCAGGCGTCGATCTTCGTGCCTCGCGATGCCGGTCCGATGCCCAGCCTGCGCCGCTTCCGCACCGCCATCACCGTCAACGACCTCAAGGATACGATCGGACGCTACCTCGGCGTCGAGCGCACCGAGCGCTCGTTCCAGTCGTTCGAAAGGACCAACGGCACTTCGCTGCACGGCAACGAGCAGGCGAGCATGGACGTCATCCGCTTTTCCGAGCAACTGCTGGCCAGCGCCGTGGGTTCCTCCTCGGCACGGCTGATCCTGTCGCTGCTGTTTCGACGCCACGACCGCGAATCCAGGGATGCCTTTCGCTTGCTCGACGACGCCACCGAGGCGCTGCAGCACAACCGCGACCTGCTTCAGATCGCGCTCGACCAGATGGAGCAAGGCATCACAGTCTTCGATCGCGACTTCCGCCTGATCTGCTGGAACCGCCAGTACCGGGCGCTGTTCGACCTGCCCGACGAGATGGGCCAGGTCGGCGTCTCGCTCGACCGCATCCTGCGCCATCTCTCGGAGCGCGGCGACATCCCTGCCGACCAGCGCGTGGCCATGCTCAACCGGCTGACCAGTTTCGTCAGCCCATGGCAGATGGAACTGAAGACCAGCGGCCGCATCCTGGAGCTGCGTTCCAACCCGATGCCGGACGGCGGCATCGTCGCCACCTATGCAGACATTTCCGGACGCGTCGAGCAGGATCTGGCGCTGAAACGGGCCAATGAATCGCTGGAGCAGCGCGTCAAGACCCGCACCATGGAGCTGACGCGGGTCAACGAGGAGCTGGCGCAGGCGCAGATGCTGGCCGAGGAGGCCAATCTCGGCAAGACGCGCTTCCTCGCCGCCGCTGGCCACGACATCCTGCAGCCATTGAACGCCGCACGGCTCTATTGCTCATCGCTGATCGAGAAAGCCGGCAAGGGGCCTGCCGGCAAGGCGGCGGTCAACATCGAATCCTCGCTGGAATCGGTCGAGACCATCCTTGGCGCCGTGCTCGACATCTCCCGCCTCGACGCCGGCGCGATGAGGCCGGACGATACCGCCTTCAACCTCGACGGATTGCTGCGCCAGATCGGCAACGACTTTCGGCCGCTCGCAGCCGAAAAGAAGCTCGAGTTGACGATCATGCCGTCATCGCTGACCGTGACGACGGACCGCAATTTGTTGCGCCGCCTGATCCAGAACCTCGTCTCCAACGCCATCAAATACACGCGCCACGGCCGTGTGCTGGTTGGCGTCAGGCGGCGCGGCGAACTGGCCGAGATCCAGGTGGTCGACACCGGCATCGGCATCGCCGGCGACAAGCTGAACACCGTCTTTCGCGAATTCACCCGGCTCGACGAAGGCGCGCGGGAAGCCGAGGGCCTCGGTCTCGGCCTCTCCATCGTCGACCGCATCGCCCGGGTGTTGCGCCTGGAGATCCGGATCTTTTCCAATCCCGGCAAGGGCACGCGCTTTTCCGTCATCCTGCCCGTGGCGGCCGTGCAGGAGCCGCGACGCGAAATCGAAACCAGGGCTCCTGCCCGCGCGACGGCTTCGCTGGCCGGGTTGCACGTGCTGTGCATCGATAACGACGCCCGCATCCTCGACGGCATGCGGCTCCTGCTCGAAGGCTGGGGCTGCAATGTCGATACGGTATCCGGCTCAAAGGATCTGGAGAGTTCTGCGATGCCCCGCCCGGACATCGTCCTTGCTGACTACCATCTCGACGGCGAAACCGGTCTCGATATCATCGCCAGACTGCGCGCGATCCATGGCGATGACCTGACGGCCGTGCTGGTCACCGCCGACCGTTCCAACGAGGTGCGCACGGCCGCGGGCGGGCTTGAGATTCCGGTGATCAACAAACCGCTCAAACCGGCGGTGCTGCGCTCGATGATGGCCAGGGTCAGGCCGCTGGCATCGGCGGCCGAATAGCGTCAAAAGGCGGCCCGCCATCAGTTCCGCGAGCTCCAACGCGCGACCGATCGGGCGGACCGAGGTTCAGTACTTTGATTGAATTGTATTCTGATCGAACAGGGCGCCCTGGCGATCAGCTCGTCGGCTGCAGCGGGTCGCTGCCGATCTTGGACAGGAGGATCACCGCCTGGGTGCGGCTGTCGACGCCGAGCTTCTGCAGGATGGCGGAGACATGCGCCTTGATGGTGGCCTCGGAGACGCCGAGTTCGTAGGCGATCTGCTTGTTGAGCAGGCCCTCGGCCAGCATGCCGAGCACGCGGGTCTGCTGCGGCGTCAGCGCCTGCAGGCGCTTGATCAGGTCGGATATTTCGGGATCGCGCTCGACGCCGAGATCGACGCCGACGGGTGCTGCAATATCGCCGGCAAGCACTGACTGTACGGCGCTACGAATCTCTTCCATGCTGGCCGATTTGGAGATGAAGCCGGAGGCGCCGAGATCGAGCGCCCGCCTGATGGTCGCCGGATCGTCATGCGCCGACACCACCACCAGGGGCACCGCCGGATGGATGCCACGCAGCGAGATCAGGCCGGAGAGGCCGCTGGCGCCCGGCATCGACAGGTCGAGCAGCACCAGATCGACATCCTCGTTGGCTACGACCAGCGCCTTGGCGCTCTCGAAATCGCCGGCCTCGTGGATGGCGGAGACATTGCCGATGCCGGCGAGCGCTTCGCGCAGCGCACCGCGAAACAGTGGGTGATCGTCGGCGATGACGAAAGAATAGCCTGACGGCAAATGTCCCTCCCCGAATCCCACGATGATTTTTAGCTTTTCCGGGATCAGTTGGACGATTATGAGGGGCGGCGCGCTGTTTTCAAGCGGCAAAGCCAGCGCGCCGCGTTTTCCCTGCTGAAATCAAAATGCTACAGCGACGCTCAGGTCTTCTGCGAATTGAGCTGGGTGCCGTTGTCCTTGTCCATATCCTTGACGATGCCCATGAAGCCGCGCAGGAAGCGTTCCATGTAGCTCATCGTCTTGTTGAAATCCTCCTCGCTCGGCAGTTTCGATTCGAGGCGGGCGGCGAGCGAATTCTCGAGCTTGGTGACGCGCTCGTCCATTGCCTTCATCGAGGTCTGCAAGCGGTCGACCTCGTCCTGGAAAGCGGCACGTTCGTCGGCCGCCATCTTGCAGACGAGCTGGCCGGAGCGTTCCTCGCAGATCGACATGGCGCCGGTCTGCGTATCCATCCGGACATAGCCGTTATCAGACTTTTCCAGCCGGTAGCGGTCGGTTTCTTCCGAATAAGCTGAAGCCGCGACCAGCGAAACGAGCGCGGCGGGGATCAAGATGTGCTGCAGACGCATGTTGTCCTCCATGGCCAAGGCCTGAAATATCGCATGTTTGCGCCGGAAATGGGGAAGACCCTTGGCGTGGCCTTTCCCGCGTGGCTGGTTCGGACTATAGCGCAACCATGTCTCAGATTATCTACAAGATAACCCCGCGAGCGCCTTGGCGCGAGGCCGAAACAAACGGCCGCTTCACCGGCGCGCCGATCGATGTCGCCGACGGCTTCATCCATTTTTCCACGGCAGCGCAGGTCAAGGAAACGGCGGCAAGGCACTTTGCCGGCCAGACCGACCTTCTGCTGGTCGCCATCGACGGCGCTAGCCTGGGTGCTGCTTTGAAATACGAGGTCTCGCGCGGAGGCGCGCTGTTTCCGCATCTTTATGGTCCGCTCGACCTCAACGCCGTGCTGTGGGTGCGACCGCTGCCGCTTGGCGCAGACGGCGTGCACCAGTTCCCGGCACTGGAGGGGCAATGAGCATGCTCGACCGGCTCGGCCAGAGGCTGCTGTTCGCCTTCGATCCGGAAACCGCGCATGGCCTGTCAATCACGGCGCTGCGATGCGGCCTGCCGGTCGGGGGACGGACGACACGCGATGCGCGGCTGACGGTCAGCCTTTGCGGCCTCGATTTTCCCAACCCGCTTGGCATGGCCGCCGGCTACGACAAGAACGCCGAAGTACCCGACGCGCTGCTTGGCCTCGGCTTCGGCTTTGCCGAGGTCGGCACGATCACGCCACTGCCGCAGGCCGGCAATCCGAAGCCGCGCATTTTCCGACTGACGGCCGACGAAGCGGTGATCAACCGGCTGGGCTTCAACAATGAAGGCCATGCAGCGGCTGAAAAACGCCTTGCCGCACGCAAGGGGCGTGGCGGCATCGTCGGCGTCAACATCGGCGCCAACAAGGACAGCACTGAGCGCATCGGCGACTACGAGCGCGGTGTATCGCGGTTTGCGCCCTATGCTAGCTATCTCACCGTTAATATCTCCTCGCCCAACACGCCGGGCCTGCGCAACATGCAGGCGCGCGAGCAGCTTGGTGAGCTCTTGTCGCGGGTCATGGCAGCGCGCGCCGCGGCAACAGCCCAGCCGCCGGTGTTCCTCAAGATCGCCCCGGATCTGCTCGAGGCGGAGTTGGAGGACATCGCCGCCGAGGTCACCGAGAAACGGATCGACGGTGTCATCGTCTCCAACACCACAATCTCCCGGCCGGCGCTGCGCAGCGGCAACGCCGCGCGTGAGACCGGCGGGCTCTCGGGCAAGCCCCTGTTCGATCGCTCGACCATCGTTCTGGCCAGGATGCGCAAACTGCTCGGGCCGGAGCTTGCCATCATCGGTGTCGGCGGCGTCGATTCCACCGACACGGCACTGGAAAAGATCCGGGCTGGCGCCGATCTCGTCCAGCTCTACACCAGCATGATCTACGCCGGGCCGGCACTGCCGGGCCGGATCGTCGCCGGGATGGTCCGTTTCGTCGAAAAAGAACGGCTGAAGTCGATTTGCGAGTTGCGCGACAGTCATGTCGAGCGATGGGTGTCAAAGCCCCTCTAAAGAGTTGCTCCAAAGGTGACCGGTCCTGGTTTGAATCCTTCGGCTCGCGAGCTTCCTGAAACTATCTCAACTCCGCGTTCCGGCCAATCATCCAAGTCCACTCAACCGAGCGTGTTCGGCTTGTCGTGCCAAGGCTTGCACCCGGTAGGCATTCAGAATCTCTACCATCTTGTCGGGTGAGAATTGCCAACCACCGGGAAGGCAGCCCTCGGCTCCAAGCCTTCTGTTAATTCGCATGAGCGAGGTGTCCTTCCTGGCACCAGGTTCGAAGTTGTAACCGATCAGCTTGCTGCGGTTACGCGGCCTCCAGACGTGGAACCCCTTTATATCTTGCCATGCAACTTTCTTCGGACCGGCATCTATCATGAAGCCGCTATCGTCCAAGGTCAAAGTGTGAGGGCGGATGAGCGACCGGATCAGGAATGGCACGCTCAACCCAGAGAAAAATATCCCGATCCATCCGACTACATGCCCGCCAGTTGGGCTCCGCACCGTCCCAATTCCGGCCAAGAAGAAAAGCGGGCATGCTAGAAGCAACAGGAATGTTTTACCTCGTGATCCTCTTATGATCCTTGGCTTGACTGGTTCGACCATGTTTCCCATTGCCCCCCAATATATTAGTCGCCCTCAATTCCTAAAGGTAAAACAGTCTAGGTCCATTTTCCACCTTGCTGAAAAAATCAGGCACTAGAACGCCGTCCGCATCCGCAATTGCAGGATCGTCAGCAGGCTGAGGCCGCGTGCGAGCAGGAAAACGTGCAACGCCGCCCAAAGTCCATTGTTGCCGAAGGTAGGCGCGAGCGTCAGCAGCGCGGCCGCGAAAACGAGGAACGACAGCAGCATCATGTTGCGCATGTCGCGCGACCAGGTCGCGCCAATGAACACGCCATCCATCTGGAACGCCAGCACACCGCTCAGCGCGGTGAATGCCGCCCACGGCAGGTAGATGTCGGCCATCGAACGGACTTCCTCCGATGTCGTCACAAGAGCAACCAGACCGGCGCCGCCAAACAGCAGCACCAGCGTCGCGGCACCCGCCAGCCCGAACCCCCAGAACAGGGTCAGCCGCACCGCTTGGCGGAAGGGCGCAGCGGCACGCGCGCCGACGGCACGACCGGCCAGCTGTTCGGCGGCGGTGGCAAAGCCATCGAGAAAGTAGCCGGCAACGAGAAAGAAATTCATCAGTACGGCGTTGGCGGCCAGCGTCACCGTACCGAACTGCGCGCCTTGGCGGGTGAACAGCGCGAAGGCGGCGAGCAGCGAGAACGAGCGGATCATGATGTCGCGGTTGAGCGACAGCATGCGCACAAAGGCAGCCATGTCGAGCAGGCGATGGCGCGGCAAGGGCGAGCCCGCCCGGAACCGGCGGATGACGATCGCCAGGCCGAGCAGCATGGCAAGAAACTCACCGGTCACAGTCGCCCAGGCGACGCCGACGACGCCCCAGCCGAGTTCCAGGCCGAGCAGGAAGCAGAGCGCGATGTTGATGCCGTTCAGCACCAATTGCAGCATCAAACCGAGTCCGCCCTCGCCGCGCCCCAGCACATAACCGAGAACGGCATAGTTGATCAGCGAGAAGGGTGCGGCGAGCAGCCTGATCCTGATGTAGACGCCCATCGCCTCGCTGACGCGCGGCTCGGCGCCCATGAATTTCTGCCCGGCGATGGCGACCAGGGGCGCAAGTGCCGCGAGCACGATGCCGGCGACAACCGCGATCAGCACGGCGCGCCAGAACACGGCCTGTTCCTCCAGGGCGTCTCCGCGACCGAACGCCTGGGCGACGAGGCCGGTGGTGCCCGAGCGCAGGAAATTGAAAGTGGTGAAGACGACGTCGAAGATGAGCGCGCCGGCCGCCAGGCCGCCGAGCAAGGCGGCGTCGCCGAACTGTCCGACGACAGCCGTGTCGACCAGGCCGAGCATCGGCGTCGTCAGATAGGCAAGCGTCATCGGCACCGCGATGGCCAGCACGGAACGGTTGGTGACGACAAAGTATCTGGCGTCGGCTGGGGTTACACCCTTGTCCAAGGATTGCTGCCTTGCTGATTGCGGCTTGATCGAACCGCCGATGTGCCCCATTTTCCCGCCACCGCGCAATCACTCTTCCCGCGAAGGCCAACCGAATTACCCGGTCTGGCGCGAGCCCGCCGGATCCAGTTCATGCCTTTGCAGATCGTCCATCACCCCGACTACGACGCCGGCTTCGCGGTCAACCATCGCTTTCCGATGAGCAAATACCCGCTGCTGATGGATACCTTGCGCGCACGCGGACTGGCCGGGCCCGACGCGCTCAACTCCGCGGAACCCGCGCCGGCGTCATGGCTGAAGCTTGCTCATGCGGCCGACTATGTCGACCAGGTCATCAGTTGCTCCGTGCCCGAGAAGATCGAGCGCGAGATCGGTTTCCCGGTGACCCCGCGTGTCTCGCTGCGCGCGCAGCTTGCCACCGGCGGCACGGTGCTGGCGGCGCGGCTCGCCCTGCGCCACGGCATCGCCTGCAACACCGCCGGCGGCAGTCATCATGCGCGGCATGCGCAAGGTGCGGGCTTTTGCACCTTCAACGATGTCGCCGTCGCATCGCTGGTCTTGCTCGCCGAAGGCGCCGCCACAAACATCCTGGTGGTCGATCTCGACGTGCATCAGGGTGACGGCACTGCGGATATTCTCGCTAATGATCCGCGCGTGTTCACCTTTTCCATGCATGGCGATCGCAACTACCCTGTGCGCAAGGTCGCCTCCGACCTCGATGTCGCGCTGCCCGATGGCATGGGTGACGCCGCTTACATGGAAAGGCTCGCCGCCACCCTGCCGGAGCTGTCCGCCAAAGCGCATTGGGACATCGTCTTCTACAATGCTGGCGTCGACGTCCATGCCGAAGACCGGCTTGGCAGGCTGTCGCTATCGGATGACGGGCTGCGCACGCGCGACGATATGGTCATCCGCCATTTTCGCGCGCAGGGCATTCCCGTTTGCGGCGTCATCGGCGGCGGCTATTCCATGGACGTGCCCGCACTGGCGGCAAGGCACGCCATGCTGTTCGAGGTGGCGTCGGACTATGCCCGGTAGCTACTTCCGATAGTTGGCAAGCCTCAGCAGGATGAAGGCCGGCACGACGACCGCCGCACCGAGCAGGATGTAGCCGAAGAAGCGGTCGATGGCGTGGAAGCCAAGATTCCACAGGTCGATGAAGAACTTCCGGATGCCGTAGAACACATCCATCGGCGACCAGCCGAAGGCATTCATGACCAGGCCGACGAGGAACGACACGACCAGCAGTTTCAGGATCACCTTGAGCGGCGAGTCGCCGAGAAAGCGTGTCAGTGCGGACAAGGCCCGTCTCCAGATTGAGGTACCCAGACTCGAGGGCGTCGGCCAGACATACGCACTTGGCTTGCCGGCTTCAAGCCGGCAGTTTTGCGGGATGGCGAACACCTCGAGCGAAGCATTGATGTGGCCGCAAGCAGTGCCAAGGCGTGGCAGCCGGCCGACGCCGTGTCCGATCCTGCTGGCTTATCTGTTTTCTAACCAATTGCCGCTATTCCCAATCGAATAGCGGGAGCAAGGCCTTTGGTGGAGACGCAGAAAAACACCGCGCGACGCGGCGTCATGCTGTCGGTGGTCGTCCCATGCTACAATGAGCTGGACGGGGTGGCCGAACTGCATCGACGGGTGACGGCGGCATGCCTGGAACAGGGCTCCTCGTATGAGATCGTCCTTGTCATCGATGGCGCCACCGACGGCTCGCGAGACGCTATTTTCAAGCTGGCCGAAAAGGACGATCACGTCGTCGCCATCGACCTTGCCCGGAACTACGGCCACCAGATCGCGTTGAGCGCGGGGCTCGAATTCTGCCGCGGCCAGCGCATTCTCATTCTCGATGCCGACCTGCAGGATCCGCCTGAGCTGCTCGGCGCGATGATGGCGAAGATGAACGAAGGCTTCGATGTCGTTTACGGCCAGAGGCTGAGCCGTGACGGGGAAAGCTGGTTCAAGCTCACCTCCGCTTCGATATTCTATCGCTTGCTGCGCCGCATGGTCGACGTCGACATAGCCCCGAATTCCGGGGATTTCCGGCTGATGAGCCGCCGCGCGCTCGACCATCTGAACGCGATGCCCGAGCGCTACAGGTTCATTCGCGGCATGGTGAGCTGGATCGGGCTGAAACAGGTGGCTTTCCCCTATGAGCGGCACCGGCGCTTTGCCGGCACCACCCACTATCCCCTGAAGAAAATGGTTCTTCTGGCGATCGACGCGATGACCAGCTTTTCCATCGCGCCCCTGCGGTTCGCCTCGCTTCTCGGAATGATGTTCGGGCTTCTGGGTCTGTTCGTGCTCGGCTACACGCTGTTGGAATGGTCGGTCGGAAACGTGCTGCCCGGCTGGACCAGCCTTGCCGCGATCATGCTGATCCTCGGCAGCGTCCAGCTCATGGTGCTTGGCATCTTCGGCGAGTATCTCGGGCGCATGTACATGGAGACAAAGCGGAGGCCGCTCTACTTCGTCAACGAGGTCGTTTCGCGCAGCCAGGCAGCCGAGGACGGGGAACTGCCCGTCCATCGCTTGCAGGAGATGGCAAAGAGGGCCGCACGTGCTTGAGGCGGAGTTCGACCGGGCGCAGCGGGAACGGCATGGGCAGGATGCGATCGGCTTTTCCGTGTGATTTCTCGCGGATGCTGCGATTTGGTGCCATCGGGCTCCTTAACACGGCGCTCGGATATACGCTCATCCTGGCTGGGCTGGCGCTCGGCTTCGGCGATGTCGCCTCCAACGCGGCGGGCTATGCCGCCGGCCTCATCATCGGTTTCTTCCTCAACCGCCAATGGACATTCAGCCGTGCTGGCGGCTTTCGCCCTGGCGCGGTCGTGCGATACGCGATCACCTTCTTTGTCGCCTACGGTGCTAACCTGGGAATCGTGGTCACCGCCATGTCTGCCGGCTACATCGAAAACCCGTTGGTCCATCTGGCGGGAAACTGCCTTTACTCGGTCATCTTCTATGTCGGCTCGGCCCGTTTCGTGTTCGTCGGCAGCGCGGATGATCCCGATCCCTCGACCGGAAAGAACGCAAAATGGCCTGGAGCTGCGACATGAACCAGACCAAGGCAATCTTGCTGGCCACGCCGTCACTCGAGGACGCACAGCGGAACAGGCTGATCTTCTGCCTGTTAGCGGCCTGGGCGATGGCAGCGGCACTGGCTGCCCAAGCCGGTGCCACCCTTCAGGATCCCGATAGCTGGTGGCAAGTGAAGGTCGGGCTGGATTTCCTGGCAAACCGGACATTTCCGACAGTCGACTCCTATTCCCACACTTTTGCCGGCCAGCCATGGATTGCCAAGGAATGGCTGGGGCAGATCCTGTTGGCCCTTGCCTACCGGGCAGGAGGCTGGAACGGGGTGGTCACCCTGATCATCGCCTCGATTTCGCTGACGGTTTTCCTGATGGGGTGGTTTCTCAGCGCGTGGCTGAAGCCGATCCTGGCGATTACGCTCGCCTTCGCCGCAATGTTCCTGATCAACCCGATCTTTACGGCGCGTCCGCATGTCCTCACCTTCCCGATCATCGTCATTTGGACGGCGGTGCTCTTTGGTGCGGCAAGGGAAGAACGGGCGCCGCCCTGGTGGTCGCTTGTGCTGGTCGTGTTGTGGGCGAACCTGCACGCCACCTTCACCTTGAGCTTCGTCATCGCAGCGTTCGCCGGTCTCGATCTGCTGGCGCGCACGGGCCTGTCAAAACCCGCCCTCCTGGCGAAATGGATCGCATTCGGCCTGCTTTGCCCGCTGGTCAGCCTGATGCATCCCTACGGCGTGAAAGCCATCCTAGCCACGCTCACCGTCGCCTACGGCAACGAGGCGGTGCCGCTGATCATGGAATGGAAACCGTTCAGCCAGCCGGACAGCCCCGTCCAGGAAGTTGCGATGCTGTTGGCGCTTTTCGGGCTTCTGGTGTCACGGTTGCGGATTGGCTGGGCCAAGGCGTTGTTCGTCGTCTTCACCTTGCATGTCTATCTCGCCCATGTGCGTTTCATGTATCTGTTCTTCCTGCTGGTTCCCCTGGTGATCGCGGTCGATGTCGCACAGCAATTTCCCTCTCTTTCAGCCACCGCATGGCTGGCGGACAAGCGCGACAGACTGGAAAAATTCCTCGCAAGGCGGTTCTACGCGATCTGCGGCGCGGCTGCTGTCTTGCTGATCGGCGCGGTCGCCGTGCTCGGCAGCGCCTACCAGGTCACGCCGAGCCCGAAGACGTCGGCCAGCGGGGCGCTGGCCTTCGCAGAAAGCCATCATCTGTCCGGCAATGTGCTGAATTCCTACGATTTCGGCGGCACGCTGATTTTCCACGGGATCAAGACCTATATCGACGGACGGACGGACCAACTGTTCCTGGGCGGTTTCACAAAAGCCGATGACGAAACGGGACACAGCGACGGCAAGCCGCTCCTCGAAGCTCGGCTGAAGAAATATGCGATAGGCTGGGCGCTGCTGTCGACCGGCGACAGCCGCATCCCTTTCTTCGACCAGTTGGGCTGGAAGCGGGCCTATGCGGACGATTACGCGGTGATCTATCTGCCGGGCGCCTGACCCTGCCGCGTGCCGGCGCGAACCGGCTTCGCCAGCATTCGAACCTTGGCATCCGGCCTGCACTGATCGTCAGAAAAATCAGAGAAATAGTCCGGGAAAGTCGTCGACGTTAACTTCATGCCAGGCTAATTCATGCTATCGCTGCCGGCTGGTGATGCCGGAGGGCTGGCATCCCACAGGGGATGACGTCAATTATGTTTATGTTAAAGCGACGGGCCGGAAAATTTTCCAAGGCCGTTTTCAGCCTGGCCTGGGCGCTGCATCTGGCAGCAATTCCGATTTCCTATTCGACAAACGCATACGCGCTCAACGGCGATGTCAAGCTGCCCAAGCCTTATATTTCCAGGGCGATCGAAGCGGTCCTGCTGCCAATCAATGGCACTGTACGCAAGGAGTTCAAACTCAAGCCACACGCCCACGGCGTCCTTGTGCTGTCGGTGAAGCCTGGTGGCACCGGCGAAAAGCAAGGCATCAAGCCGGGCGATGTGATTGCCAAGGTCCACGGCCACAAGATCTACAAGCCGATCGATGTCGATACGGTGGTCTACCATTGGGCCAAAGCAGGCAAATCCGACTTCCGATTCGACTGCTATCGCGATGGCAAGTCCTACAACTCCAACGGCACGATTACGCTTAGCAGCTACGAAACCGCCGTCGATGTCGTCACTGTCGCGACGTGGACGAGTTGGTCCGTCGCAACTGCCTTCAGCTATTCGGAGTTCTACAGCGAATATAGCCAGGAGATGACTGCCACCTACGAATCATCCGAGACGACGGTGGAGGCGACCGCCTCTTCCGAGGAATTCACCTCCGAGGCCAACAGCGAGGCTACCGACGAAAGCGCGGACAGCAAAGCGGACGCGACAACTGACGGCGCGAGCGATTCGGCGACGGAGCCGAGCGATCAGGCAGAGGCTTCCGGAACCGACGACACCGATGCTCCCGCCGCGGAAGACAATTCTGACGGCGGCGACGATGGCGATGCCGCCGACGACAGTTCCGGCGACGATGATTCCGGTGGCGGGGACGACGGCGGTGGGGATGACGGCGGTGGCGACGATAGCGGTGGCGACGAGTAATCCGCCAGCCTGCCGACTACCGGATCGGCAGAGATATTCAGATGTTGGGTTCGAGCGCACGGCAATCGCTTCGGGCTAATTTTTCACCTTGCCGATGTCGACACTCAGTCTGACGCGATTGGCTTGGGTTCGGTCGGCTTTGCGGTTGCCCGAGCCTGTGCCGTCATGATAACCAGAACGCGCGCGGGTATGATGTAATGGTAGCTTGTCAGCTTCCCAAGCTGAACGCGCGGGTTCGATTCCCGCTACCCGCTCCAGCTGTCATCCCACCTCTCTCAGAATGAAATCGTGCAGCATCTTGGCGGCTGGCGACAGCGCGCGGTTCCTCACAGTGATCAGACTGTAGGGCCTGACCTCAATGTCGAATTCGGTCTGGACGACATCGATGGCGCCGGCCAGCCCGTCGGGATTCTGGATGAACTTCGCCACCTGGATCGATACCGGCGCAATGGCATCGGACTGCGCAACCATGACCAGGGTCAAGAGCAGTGAGCTGGTGTTGAGGATGCGATCCGGCAAGGCGATGTTGCGGTTGAGGAAATTGCTCTCCATCGCTTGGCGCAAGGGCGAGCCGCCCGACTGGAAAACCCAATCATAGGCGGCGGTGTCTTCCAGCCGCACCGGCTCGCCCTTGGTGAGCGGATGGCCGCGGCGCACGATCAGGCAAGCCTTCTCGACGCCGATGACGCGCGACTCGAACAGCCGCGGGTTGAGATCATCGGGGATGCGCGCGATGATGAAATCATGGCGCGTGGCGATCAGCTCGCGCGCCAGCACGTTGGAGGTTTCGACCTGCATGGTGATCTCGATGCGCGGATAGATGCGGCGGATTTCGCGGATTGCCGGCACCGCCAGTTCGATCGCCGGCGCCGTAACGGCACCTAGGAACACCGCCCCTCCTTTGCCCGCCTTGAGCTCGGAAATCTCACGATCGACCTCGCGCATCTCCAGCAGGATCGACCGCGCGCGCCTGGCCAAAGCTTTGCCGTAGGGCGTCAAAGTTATGCCGCGCGGCAGTCTCTCGCACAACTTGACCTCCAGCACCGCTTCCATCTCGCTGATCATGCGCGAGGCCGCCGGCTGCGAAATGTTCATCACCTGGGCCGCCGCGCTGACCCGGCCATGATCGTCGAGCGCGACGATCATTCGCATGTGACGTAGACTGAGACCGCTGCGCAGCAAGGTTTCGCCATCGCCCGGTTTTTCTTTGTAACGGTTTGAACCTGAACCAGAATTCCGCAGCGCAGGCATTGCGTTTCCCCTACTTGCCCTTACCGTCGCCAGAGAACGCGCCGGTCGATCTCGCCTCTTAGTGCATACCAAATGTGATATAGCAACCATCAAAGATCGCATTTGACAGTTATGGCAAAGGATCACACCCTTCGCGCGTTCCGAGACGTGACGGTCGATGACGAGAAAAATCGTATCGATTGAAATCAGCGCCTCGGGGCCATGGGAGGATACCGGAGATCCATATGACGGCAGCAGTGCTTTGGCACTTCTGCACGATTGCGCGGCCCGCGACCCCCGGGGTGCCGCGTCCATCAACCAGGGAGAGTTATAGTGAAAATCATCAAGACACTGGCCGCCGTCGCGGCCCTTGGCATCGCTGCCATGACCTACTCGGCGCATGCAGCCGATAAAGGTCTTGTCGGCGTGCTGATGCCGACCAAGACCTCGCAGCGCTGGATCAATGACGGCGACGCCGTCAAGTCCCAGCTCGAGGCTCTCGGCTACACTGTCGACCTGCAGTACGCGCAGGACGATATCCCCAACCAGCTCAGCCAGTTGGAAAACGAGATCACCAAGGGCCCGAAGGCGCTGATCATCGCCTCGATCGACGGCACCACCCTGTCGGATGCGCTGCAGAAGGCCGCCGATGCGGGTGTCGTCGTCGTTGCCTATGACCGCCTGATCAAGAAGACCGGCAATGTCGACTACTACACCACCTTCGACAATTTCGGCGTCGGCGTCATCCAGGCGAATTCGCTGGTCAAGGGCCTCAAGGAGCGTTTCCCGAACACCAAGCCGTGGAACGTCGAACTGTTCGGCGGCTCGCCGGACGATAACAATGCCTTCTTCTTCTACAACGGTGCGATATCCGTCCTGCAGCCGCTGATCGACGATGGTTCGATCAAGATCAAGTCCGGCCAGACCGGCATGGACAAGGTCGGCACGCTGCGCTGGCTCGCCGCCACCGCCCAGGCGCGCATGGACAATCTGCTGTCGGCCAACTATTCGGACGGCAGCCGCGTCGATGGCGTTCTGTCGCCCTATGACGGCCTGTCGCGCGGCATCACCGCCTCGCTGCGCGCTGTCGGCTACGGCACGGACGCACAGCCCTGGCCTGTTGTGACCGGTCAGGATGCCGAGACCGCCTCGGTCAAGCTGATCATCTCGGGCGAGCAGTACTCGACCGTGTTCAAGGACACCCGTGAACTGGCCAAGGCCACCGTCCAGCTCGTCGACAAGGTGCTCTCGGGCGGCAAGCCGGACGGGCTTGATGAAAAGACCTACAACAACGACGTCAAGGTCGTCCCCTCGATCCTCTTGACGCCGCATGACGTCGACAAGTCGAACTACCAGGCACTGGTCGTCGACTCCGGCTACATCAAGGCCGACGAACTGAAGTAACCCCGGTTACAAAGTCAGGGGTCCTGCGCAACGCAGGGCCCCTTTTCGTTAACCAGCGAGCCCGGTATTGTTCACCGACCTCGCCGGCAGTGTTTGCCGACCTCTCAAGGAGCGGTAGTCCCCATGGTCTCGACGATTTTGGAGATGCGCGACATCACCAAGACGTTCCCCGGCGTGAAGGCGTTGTCGAATGTCAACCTCAGCGTCGAGGAAGGCGAAATCCACGCCGTGGTCGGCGAGAACGGCGCCGGCAAGTCGACGCTGATGAAGGTGCTGTCGGGCGTCTATCCCACAGGCACCTATGACGGCCAGATCATCTTCAACGCCCAGGAATGCCACTTCAAAGGCATCCATGACAGTGAACACAAGGGCATCGTCATCATCCACCAGGAGCTTGCCCTGGTGCCGATGCTGTCGATCGCCGAAAACATTTTCCTCGGCAACGAGCACGCCAGATACGGCGTCATCGACTGGAATGCCAACGAGGCGCGCACCAGCGCCCTGTTGAAGAAAGTGGGCCTCAAGGAGGACCCCAAGACGCTGATCACCAATATCGGTGTCGGCAAGCAGCAGCTGGTCGAGATCGCCAAGGCGCTGAGCAAGGAAGTCAAGCTGCTGATCCTCGACGAGCCGACGGCATCGCTCAGCGAAAAGGATAGCCAGGCGCTGCTTGACCTTCTGCTCGAATTCAAACGGCAAGGCATGACCTCGATCCTGATCTCGCACAAGCTCAACGAGGTGAACCGGGTCGCCGACAAGGTCACCGTCATCCGCGACGGGCGTACCATCGAGACGCTGGCCAAGAAGGACATCTCGGAAGACCGCATCATCACCTCGATGGTCGGCCGCTCGCTCGACGACCGCTATCCGCCGCGCGAGCCTGACATCGGCGAGGTCGTGTTCGAAGTGAAAAACTGGTCGGTCTATCATCCGCTCCACGCCGAGCGGCAGGTGATCAAGGGCATCGACATCAATGTGCGCAAGGGCGAAGTGGTCGGCATTGCCGGATTGATGGGCGCCGGCCGCACTGAATTCGCGATGAGCTTGTTCGGCCGCTCCTATGGCCGCCATATCACTGGCGAAGTTCTGCTCAAGGGCAAGCCGATCGATGTTTCCTCGGTGAGCAGGGCAGTCGAACACGGCATTGCCTACGTCACCGAGGACCGCAAGACCTACGGTCTCAACCTCATCGACCATATCAAGCACAACATCACGCTGGCCAATCTCGGCGGCGTGTCGCGCCATGGCGTGATCGATGACCTGGGCGAGCTCTCCGTCGCCAACGACTACCGCGGGAAGACCAATATCCGCGCTTCCAGCGTCTATCAGATGACCGGCAATCTTTCCGGCGGCAACCAGCAGAAGGTGGTCCTGTCGAAATGGCTGTTCGCCGACCCGGATGTGCTGATCCTCGACGAGCCGACGCGCGGCATCGATGTCGGCGCCAAATATGAAATCTACACGATCATCGCCCGCCTCGCCGCTGAAGGTAAGGCGATCGTGGTCATCTCGTCGGAAATGCCAGAACTGCTCGGCATCACCGACCGCATCTACGTCATGAATGAAGGCCGCATCGTCGGCGAAATGCCCGCGGTGGACGCCAGCCAAGAAAAAATAATGCGCGCCATCGTTCGGGGAGAAGGAAAAGCAGCATGAGTACAGAAAGCGCCCCCGCCCCGCAGAGCAGCGTTGCCGAAGACGTGCAGCAGCGCCCCCGTATCGCCGTCTCGGCGCTGACGACGAACCTGCGCGAATACGGCCTGATACTGGCGCTGATCGCCATCATGGTGTTCTTCCAGTTCACCACCTCCGGAACGCTGTTCAAGCCGGTGAACCTCAGCAATCTGGTGCAGCAGAACTCGTTCATCATCGTGATGGCGCTGGGCATGCTGCTGGTGATCGTCTCCGGCCACATCGATCTCAGCGTCGGCTCCGTCGCCGGCTTCATCGGCGCACTGGCAGCGATGATGATGGTCATCTGGCCGCTCGGCCCATTGAGCAATCCGCTGGTGGTGTCGATCATCTGCCTCATCGTGGGTGGCGCGATCGGCGCGGCGCAAGGCTACTGGATCGCCTATCACCGAATACCGAGCTTTATCGTCACGCTGGCCGGCATGCTGATCTTCCGCGGCATCTGCCAGGCGCTGCTGGGCGGCGGATCCTCGGTGGGACCGCTTCCCGACGGCTTCAAGGCGCTCAGCTCCGGCTTTATCCCGGATGTCATCGGGCCACTGACGCTTATCCCGCCGACGGTGAACGCGGCCGGCAAGACCATCATAGGCAGCGGACTGACGCTGCACATGACGACGATCGTGCTAGGCCTGATCGCTGTGCTGGCCTACGCCTATTTCGGGCTGAGCACACGACGCAAACGCGAACGCCATGGCTATGAGGCCGAGCCCTTTCCCCTGTTCGTCATCAAGACGCTGGTTGGCAGCGCGCTGGCACTGTTCCTGGTCTACCAGTTCGCCAGCTACAGGGGCCTGCCGGTGGTGCTGCTCGTCATGGGCGTGCTGATCTCGCTGTTCGTCTTCGTCACCAAGCGCATGACCATCGGCCGCCGCATCTATGCAATGGGCGGCAACGCCAAGGCGGCGCAGCTGTCGGGTATCAAGACAGAGCGGCTCACGCTGATGGTGTTCGTCAATATGGGCGTGCTGTCTGCGCTTGGCGGCCTGATCATAGCGGCGCGGCTGGGACAAGCTGTGCCGGCGGCCGGCCTCGGCAGCGAGCTCGACGTGATTGCGGCCGTGTTCATCGGCGGCGCCTCGGCGATGGGCGGTGTCGGTCAGGTCATCGGCGCGGTTGTCGGCGGTTTCATCATGGGCGTGATGAACAACGGCATGTCGATCATGGGCGTCAATGTCGACTGGCAGCAGGTGGTCAAAGGCCTGGTGCTGCTCGGCGCCGTGATCTTCGACGTCTACAACAAGAACAAGGCTTGAACAGGTTTTAGGCGAGGCAAGCAGGAGGCAAACGATCGCGGCGCTGCTGGTAAACCTGCCGGCGTAAAGAAGTCCTTCAAGGACCAGGCCCGCGAGCGCAATCCGGACGAAGAGTTCAACCCGTGGCGCGGCGAGATCCGAGCCGCGCAGGTTAAGGTTTGCCAAATGGCAACCGGGCCAAGACAAATGAGAGAGGATCCATCATGCTGATCTCCCAGATTCTCGATGACGCCGAGACAATCCGTGTCGTTGCCCGCAACGGCGGCAAGACCCGGATCATCAATGGCGCCCGCAGCGTGTACTCGCTGGCGATGGAGGCCGCCCGCACCGGCGTCGGCCTCGTCGCGCTGATCGAGCGCAAGGGGCTTGGCGAAACGGTCGATCTCGAGGCCGCCTATAAGAAGGGCCGGCTGCTGTCGCCGATCAACCATCCAGACCCGGCGCATCTGCACCTGACCGGCACCGGGCTAACGCATCTGGGTTCGGCCGCGACACGCGATTCCATGCACAAGAAGCTCAGCGCCGACGGCGAGGAGCAGCTGACCGATTCCATGAAGATGTTTCGCATGGGGCTGGACGGCGGCAAGCCCGCGAAAGGCCAGATCGGCGTGCAGCCGGAATGGTTCTACAAGGGCAACGGCACGATGGCGGTGGCGCCAGGCGCGGCGCTCCTGTCACCGGCCTTCGCCAACGACGCCGGCGAAGAGCCTGAGGTGGCCGGCATCTACGTCATCGGCGATGATGGCGCGCCCTTCCGCGTCGGCTTCACGCTGTCGAACGAGTTTTCCGACCACGTCACCGAGCGCGTGAACTATCTCTTTCTCGCCCATTCCAAGCTGCGCAACGCTTCGTTCGGCCCGGAGATCCTGATCGGCGACCTGCCGGCTGACATCCGCGGCACCTCGCGCATCGTGCGCGACACCGAGGTGCTGTGGGAAAAGCCGTTCCTGTCCGGCGAAGCGAACATGTCCCACACCATCGCCAATCTCGAGCATCACCACTTCAAATATGCCGCCTTCCGCCAACCAGGCGACGTGCATGTGCACATGTTCGGCACGGCGACACTGTCCTTCGCCGACGGCATCAAGACCGAGCCAGGCGACGTGTTCGAGATCGAGGCCAGTGATTTCGGCCTGCCGCTGCGCAATCCGCTCGAGATCGAACAGCCGGTGAAGGTGGCGGTAAAGGCGCTTTGAAAGGGTGATCTCCCCCTCGTGGGGAGATGTCGCCAAAGGCGACAGAGGGGGGTGCCTCGCGTAAAGCGCCAACCTCCATCTGTCGCAAGAAGGTTGCATCCGGTCGAGCCGACCCCCTCTGGCCTGCCGGCCATCTCCCCCTCAAGTGGGGAGATTGCTGCTTCAATAGATATCGAAGTCGAAATACTTGGCCTGGATCTTCTTGTAGGTGCCATCGGCGACAATCGCGTCGATGGCAGCATTGAGCTTGTCGCGCAGTGCCGTGTCTTCCAGGCGGACGGCAATGCCGGCTTGTGTCTCCGTGCCCTTGACGTCGCCGACCAGCTTGCAGCAGCCCTCGCTTGCCTTCTTCAGCCAGTCCATCAGCACGAACTTGTCCGAGATCACGGCGTCAAGCCGGCCGTTGGTCAGGTCGGTGATCGCTTCTTCCTGGGTCGGGTAGAGTTTGGCCTCGGCGCCCGCTTTGCCATAGGTATTCTGGGCATAGTCGGCCTGCGTGGTCGAGGCCTGGGCGCCGACTGTCTTGCCTGCAAGGGCCGCCGGTTCGGTCGAGGTGAGGTCGCTGTCCTTCGGCGCCACCAGGGCGAGCGGCGTCGTGTAGTATTTGTTGGTGAAGGAGACCTGCTTCTTGCGCTCCTCGGTGATGCTCATCGAGGCGATAATGGCGTCGAACTTCTTCGCTTGCAGGGCTGGAATGATGCCATCCCAGTCCTGAGTGACGATTTCGCACTCGACCTTCATCTGCGCACACAGCGCGTTGGCGATGTCGATATCGAAGCCTTCGACTTTGCCATCCGAGGTGATGGTGTTGAATGGCGGATAGGCGCCCTCGGTGCCGATCTTGATTTTCTCAGCTGCCTGCACCGACAGAGAGCCAGCCGCCATCACCAGCATGGCAGCGCCTGCTGCCGATATGATCCATTTCGAAATCTGCATTTTCTTGGTTCCCCTTGAACGCCGCCAGCTTGACGACCAGAAAGGCAGCCAAGCATGGCGAGGCAGCGCAGGCAAGTATTTTGCCTGGGGGTAATGGGTTCAGCGCGCGGGGCGGAAATGCTTGGACAGCTTCAAACCCTGCGCCTGGTAGTTGGAGCCGAGATCGGTGCCATAGAGCGCCTGCGGCCGCTTCAGCATGTGCTCGTAGACCAGCCGGCCGACGATCTGGCCATGGTCGAGGATGAACGGCACTTCGTGGCTGCGCACTTCGAGCACCGCCCGGCTGCCGGTGCCACCGGACGCCGAATGGCCGAAGCCCGGATCGAAGAAGCCGGCGTAGTGGACGCGGAATTCGCCGACCAGCGGATCGAAGGGCGTCATCTCGGCGGCGTAGAGCGGTGGCACATGCACCGCTTCCTGGCTCACAAGAATGTAGAATTCATCGGGGTCGAGCACCAGTTCGCCAGCGCCGCTCTTGTGGATCGGCTCCCAGAAGTCGACGACTTCCTGCGCAGCGCGCTTGTCGACATCGATGAGACCGGTGTGATGCTTGCCGCGATAGCCGACCAGACCGCTTTGATCGCCGTTCAGGTCGATCGACAGCGCGATGCCGCCGCCGGAAATGTTGGGCGGCTCCGTCGCGACCAATATCTGCGCGCGATGCAACTGATGCAGTTCGGCTTCCGACAGCAGCGCATTGCCGGTGCGGAAACGGATCTGCGACAGTCGCGAACCGGTGCGCGCGACGATCGGGAAGGTGCGCGGGCTGACCTCGAGAAAGAGCGGGCCATGATAGCCGGCGGCGATCTTGTCGAACTCGTGGCCGCGATCAGTCATGACACGGGTAAAGATGTCGAGCCGCCCGGTCGAGCTCTTGGGATTGGCCGAGGCCGAAATGTTGGCTGGCAATGCCAGGCTTTCGAGCAAGGGCACGATATAGACGCAGCCGGTCTCCAGCACCGCGCCCTCGGTCAGATTGATCTCATGCAGCTTCAGCCGGTCGAGCTTTTCCGAAACCTTGTGGTTGGGACCTGGCAGGAAGGAGGCACGCACCCGCCAGGCCTTGTCGCCGAGCCGGAGATCAAGACTGGCCGGCTGGATCTGGTCGGCATCGAGCGCACGCGCCGACTTCAGCGCGCCGGACTGGAAGAGCGCCGAAATGTCCTGATCGGGAAGAATGCCTGTTTGCCGCAAAGCTGACTCCGCTGCAACGCCGCTGGTACAAACCTCTTAATCAAGCCGGCAATTGACGCAAGCGTGGCGCGGGTCTAAAGGGTCGTTATCCCGTGGTGATTTGGCCGGTCGGCTTGCAGCCACGTTAAACAAGTCGCTAAAGGACCGTCGGGCCGCAAGGCCGTATGGACCGGTTGCGACTTTCGCGGCCGGTTTTTTTGTGTCTGGAAGAAGAGCGATGAGCACCAACAAGCGCAACTGGAAGCCTCAAACGGCACTCGTTCACAGCGGAACGCTGCGTTCCGGTTTCGGCGAAACGTCGGAAGCGATTTACCTCACCCAGGGCTACGTCTATCAAACGGCGCAGGCCGCCGAAGCCCGTTTCAAGGGCGAGGAGCCGGGCTTCATCTATTCGCGCTACGCCAATCCGACCGTCGACATGTTCGAAAAGCGCATGTGCGCGCTCGAGGGTGCCGAGGACGCCCGAGCTACCGCCTCCGGTATGGCTGCGGTAACGGCAGCGCTTCTGTGCAGCGCCAAGGCCGGCGACCATATCGTGGCGGCCCGTGCCCTGTTCGGCTCCTGCCGCTGGGTGGTCGAGACGCTGGCGCCAAGATACGGCATCGAGGCGACGCTGGTCGACGGCACCGACATCGCCAATTGGGAAAAGGCGGTCAAGCCGAACACCAAGCTGTTCTTTCTGGAAAGCCCGACCAACCCGACGCTGGAAGTGATCGACATCGCCGCGGTTGCCTCGCTCGCCAATTCGATCGGCGCCAGGCTGATCGTCGACAACGTCTTTGCCACGCCCCTGCAACAGAAGCCCTTGCAACTCGGCGCCCACATCGTCGTCTATTCGGCGACCAAGCACATTGACGGCCAGGGGCGCTGTCTCGGCGGCGTCATCCTGTCGGACAAGAAGTGGATCGACGAGAACCTGCATGACTATTTCCGCCACACCGGGCCCAGCCTGTCGCCCTTCAACGCCTGGACGCTGCTAAAGGGCCTGGAGACGCTACCGCTGCGCGTGCGCCAGCAGACGGAAAGCGCCGGCAAGATCGCGGATTTCCTGGCCGAGCGGCCGGAAATCGCCCGAGTCATCTATCCCGGCCGCGCCGATCACCCACAGGCTGATGTCGTAAAGAAGCAGATGTCGGGTGGCTCGACGCTGATCTGCCTGGATGTCAAAGGCGGCAAGCAGGCGGCCTTCGCCTTGCAGAACGCGCTCGACATCGTGCTGATCTCCAACAATCTCGGCGATGCCAAGAGCCTGATCACCCATCCGGCGACGACAACTCACAAGAACCTGAGCGATGAGGCGCGCGCCGAACTCGGCATCGGGCCGGGCACGCTCAGACTGTCGGTTGGCCTGGAAGACACCGAAGATCTGCTTGAGGATATCGCGCAGGCGCTGAAGGCCAAATAGCAAGCCTTTGGCTTTCAGGCGCCGGATGGCGTCTCTTCCAGCTTGGCCGCCTTGGTGCCGATGGTCATCGCGTTGCCGCGCCACTCGACGGCACCGCCGAGCCAGCCGCGCGCCCACATCGCAGGCAGGATCAGGTCGCGCGTTACCATCGCCGCGACCATGCGTGGCGACAGGCACCAGCCCTTTGACCAGGCCAGGACGCACTCGGGAAGGTAGAAGGCCGCCAGCACGGCAATGGCGGTTGCCCAGGGGCTGATGCCGGCGCTTGCCGCCGCAATCTGCGCCAGCACCAGCGGCACCACCGCGCCAGTCAGGATTTCAGGCGCGAAGAACAGCGGAAAGGTGACGCGGCGCAGGCGCGCCCAACGGGCTTGGCGCGACCAGATCTCGCCAAATGTGCGCCGGCCGAGCGGCTGCTCGAAGGGCGCGGCGACGAGATTGACGCGCAGGCCGAGGCCATTGACCAGCTTGGTCGCGGCGGCATCCTCGGCGATCTCGGCGGCCAGCGCGCGAATGCCGCCATTGGCATCGAGGATCGGCTTGTTCCAGAGCATGCTCTTGCCTTGGGCAAAGCCAAGTCCAAGCGCCTCGCCCGCGTATTGCCAGCGCGCCTGCAGCGTGTTGAGGAAAGCGCATTCGACTTCAGCCCAGAAGCCGGCCGGTCGCGAGCCGATTGGCGTCGAGCAGACAAGGCCAGTATTGGGTCGCCATGCAGCCATCAGGTGCTGGACGTAGTCTTTCGGCATCAGCACGTTGGAATCGGCCAGGACAACCCAATCGTGCCGCGCCGCTTCCCAGCCCTTGACGCAATTGTTGAGCTTCGGATTGGCGCTGATACGGTCGTCGCCGACCAGCAGCCGGGCCGGCACCTTGGGAAACCGGGCAATCGCCCTGTTTATCAGCCTGACTACTGGATCGTCGGCATGGGCAACACAGAAGATCAGCTCGTAACGCGGCCAGTTGAGCGAGAAGGCGCGCTCCAGCGTCTCGAGCGTGAACGGCTCAACGCCACGCGACGGCACGACGATCGACACCGGCCGCGGCTTGCCGGCCGGCGGCGCCATAGCGTGGCGACGTTTCAGACGCGAAGCCGCAAGCACGATGCTGGCGAGATTTGAGAGGATGAGAGCAATTGAAAGCGTGGCGACTACGAGAGTGAGTTCCATCGAGATCCGGTAACTCCAGAAAACCGGCCCGCCAGAACAATCTAGCCGGCATGACGACTGATCTCAACAGTTCGACAGAGCGCCCGAGTCGCGCGGCATTGATCGGCGCACACCATCATTGATCATTGTCATGTGTCACTTAAATGACATTCTTTGCCGGCACCTGCCCTTCAGACCGCGACGATAGGACGCGCACCGTTGACCGGCCACCACGGAGCGCCGAAAGTTACCGGATTGTATTGGAGCCGCTTATGTACAGCGCCGTCACGCGCAACATCGAAGTGCAGGTCAGGCCGTTCTATCTGGAGGATCGCTCGGATCCGTCCGAGAACCGCTATGTCTGGGGCTATCAGATAACGATCGACAATCAGTCGGACGATTCCGTCCAGTTGTTGTCGCGCTATTGGCACATCACCGATGGCACTGGCCGGGTCGAAGAGGTACGCGGCCCTGGCGTCGTCGGCGACCAGCCCGAACTCAATCCCGGCGACAGCTACCAGTACACGTCCGGTTGCCCGCTCTCAACACCGTCCGGCATCATGGTTGGGCACTACACGATGCGCAACAAGCGGGGCGAGACGTTCGACATCGCCATCCCCGCATTTTCACTCGACCTGCCGGGGATGCGGCGGACGGTGAATTAATTTGCCTCACCGGCCGCAAGGCAGCCGGCGAGGCGTGTTTTTCTCTACTGCGCCGCAAACTCCGCCGGGTCGAAGTCATATTGCTTCGAGCAGAATTCGCAGGCGACGTGGATGCCGCCGTCCTCTGTGCTGTCCTTGATCTCCTGGGCGGAAAAACCCTCGAGGATGCCGCGGATCTTGTCCCGGGAGCACGAGCACAGGTCGGCGACCGGTACGCCGCCGAAAACGCGCACGCCGTGCTCGTGGAACAACCTGTAGAGCAGCCGCTCGGCGCCGATCGTCGGATCGATCAGTTCGGTCGGCTCGATGGTGCCGAGCAGCGCCAGCAACTCGTGCCAGGAATTGTCGGCCGGATCGTGGATCTCCTCGCGCGGATCGCCATCGCCGCCCGGCAGATCCGGCACGCGCATGCGCTCGGGCGACTGCGGCAGGAACTGCGCCAGGATGCCACCGGCGCGCCACTGCTCGCGGGTGCCGCCCAGGCCGGGCGTCAATAGCTTGGCCACCGACAGCCTGAGATCGGTCGGAATCTGCTCCGACTGACGGAAATAGGTGCGCGCCGCATCTTCCAGCGTCTCGCCGTCGAGTTGGACGATACCCTGATAGCGCTGCGTGTGGGCGCCCTGATCGATGGTCAGCGCCAGCACGCCCGTGCCGAGCATAGTCTGCTGGGACGTTTCGCCCGCCGCGACCAGCGCCTCCAGCCGGTCGGCATCGAAACGCGCATAGGCGCGCAGCGCCGAGGGCGTGGAAAAATCCGCGACCAGCATGTCGACAGGCCCGTCGGTGCGGGTCTGCAGGATGAACTTGCCCTCGAATTTGAGCGAGGTGCCGAGCAGCACCGTCAGCACGCACGCCTCCGCCAGCAGCCGCGCGACCGGCTCGGGATAATCGTGGCGACTGAGGATGGCATCGAGCATCGGCCCGAGTTGGACGGTGCGGCCGCGCACGTCGAGCGGGCCGACTTCGAAGGGCACGACATGATCGTCGCCGGCGTAGCCGAATTCGCCGAGTTTGGGGTGATGTTCAGTCACTCGATAGGTTTCCAACATAACAAAGCTCCAGGGCGCGGCCATGCCGCCCTCTCGGGAGCATGCGTCGAAACGCGCTTGATTTGCGTGATGCGGCGCAAATAGGCATCACGCGCCCGGAGATCAAGCTCCCAGAGATCAAGCGCCGAGGCACCAGGCGAGCACGGCCTTCTGGGCATGGAGCCGGTTCTCCGCCTCGTCGAAGACCACCGAGTGTGGCCCGTCGATGACCTCGTCGGTCACCTCCTCGCCGCGATGCGCCGGCAGGCAGTGCATGAACAGCGCGTCCGGCTTGGCCCTGGCCATCAGCTTGGCATTGACCTGGTAGGGCGAGAACACGTTGTGGCCACGGGCGCGATGCTCCTGGCCCATCGACACCCAGCAATCGGTGACGATGCAGTCGGCCTGGTCGACGGCTTCCTCGGGCGAGCGGGTGAAGTGCAGCTTGCCGCCATGCGCCTGCGACCAGTCGATATGCTTTTGTGCCGGTTCGCTGCCCTCGGGGACGGCGACGTTGAGATTGAAGCGGAAGCGCGCAGAGGCCTCGAGCAGCGAATGCAGCACATTGTTGCCGTCGCCGGTCCAGGCGATGGTCTTGCCGGCGACCGGACCGCGATGTTCCTCGAAGGTCATGATATCGGCCATCAGCTGGCAGGGATGGGTATCGTCGGTCAGTCCGTTGATCACCGGAACGGTAGCGTTCTCGGTCAGCTCCAGCAGCCGCTCATGCGACGTGGTGCGGATCATGATCGCGTCGACATAACGCGACAACACCTTGGCGGTGTCGGCAATGGTCTCGGAACGGCCGAGCTGCATCTCGGTGCCGGTCAGCATGATGGTCTCGCCGCCAAGCTGGCGCATGCCGACGTCGAAGGAGACGCGCGTGCGCGTCGACGGCTTGTCGAAGATCATCGCCAGCACCTTGCCTTCGAGCGGCTTGGTGCGCTCGCCAGCCTTGAGGCGGGCCTTTCGCACCACCGCATCGTCCAGCATCAGGCGCAGATCGCCTTCTGAGACAGCGGAAAGATCGGTGAAATGGCGAACTGACATCAGCAATGGTTCCGGGATTACTTCGCGGCGGCGGCGGCGATCGCCTCCGCCAGGCCCTTGGCGCCGGCGCGGATGCGGTTGAGCGCGTCGTGAATCTCGGCGTCGGTGACGGTTAGCGGCGGCAACAGGCGAATGACGTTGTCACCGGCCGGAACCGCCAGCAGGTGCTGGTCACGCAATGCCATGTTCACCTTGGTGTTGGGCATGGCGCATTTGAGGCCGAGCATCAGCCCGGTACCCCTGATGTCCTCGATGACCTCGGGAAACTCGTCGGCGACCGACGCGAGCCCCTGCTTCATCAGCAGCGCCTTGCGCTGGACGTCCTCGAGGAAGCCCTCTTCCAGCACCACGTCGAGCACGGCGTTGCCGACCGCCATGGCCAGTGGATTGCCGCCGAACGTGGTGCCATGCACGCCTGCGGTCATGCCGACGGCCGCTTCGTCGGTTGCAAGGCAGGCGCCCATCGGGAAGCCACCGCCAATGCCCTTGGCGATCGCCATGATATCGGGGGTGACACCGGCCCATTCATGCGCGAACAGCTTGCCGGTACGGCCAATGCCGCACTGGACCTCGTCGAAGATCAAGAGCAGCCCGTGCTGCTCGCACAATTGCCGCAGCCGCTTCAGCGATTGCGTCGGCACCTGCCTGATTCCGCCCTCGCCCTGCACCGGTTCGATCAGGATCGCCGCCGTCTCTGGCGTGATCGCCTTTTCGGCGGCGTCGATGTCATCGAAGCCGACCTGGTCGAAGCCTTCGACCTTGGGTCCGAAACCTTCGAGGTACTTGTATTGACCACCCGCCGCAATGGTCGCCAGCGTGCGGCCATGGAACGCGCCTTCGAAGGTGATGACGCGAAAGCGCTCGGGATGTCCGTTGACGAAATGGTAGCGTCGCGCCGTCTTGATCGCGCATTCGAGCGCCTCGGCGCCGGAATTGGTGAAGAACACCTTGTCGGCGAAGGTGGCGTCGACCAGCCGCTCGCCCAGCCGGCTCTGCCCCGGAATCTCATAGAGGTTGGAGACATGCCACAGCTTGGCTGCTTGTTCGGTGAGTGCGGCGACCAGATGCGGATGGCTGTGGCCCAGCGAATTGACGGCGATGCCGCCAGCGAAATCGAGATATCGCTCGCCCTTGTCGGTAACCAGCCAAGTGCCTTCCCCATGGTCGAAGGCCAGGGGTGCTCGAGCAAAGGTCTCGTAAAGCGCCGAACCGCTCATTATATGCGTCTCCGGTACCGGAAAATCAAAAAAGCCGCCAAGGCGGCGGCTTGTGCGGCTTATCGTGTTTTTCGGCCATGAAGTCAACGAAAACGTCGCGTAGTGGCGCGCGGCAAGCCCTCTGACGAGACGCCGGCTCATAAGCGACCGGGCAAGTTGGGGAAAACCGAAAAAACCGATTCGTGTTGCACTTGGGACTCTTGTCACCGAGTCAGCGCATAAGGTAATTGTAGTCGAGAAATAACTAGATTTCGTGCGGCGGACCTAATCACCAGATATATGTGGTGTCTGCCCCGGTAAATGTTGCCGGGTCGGGAGTGGATTCCGATTGCCGCACGCTTAGCAGGAGCGCGGTCTCATGAACTGGACTGACGAGCGGGTAGAACTTCTCAGGAAATTGTGGTCGGAGGGTCTGAGCGCAAGCCAGATTGCCGCGCAGCTTGGAGGGGTCAGCCGCAACGCGGTCATCGGCAAGGTGCACCGGCTGAAACTGTCGGGCCGCGGCCGTTCGACCGCCACGCCGGCACGCCAAAAGAAGGCGACGCAAGGGGCGACCGTTCAGAAATCGGTATCGCGCGCAGCAACTGCTGTGCGTCACGTCACGACGTCGATCGGCGCGACGGCCCTGCAGACGCAGTTCGACGCCGAACCGGTGGCACGCCACTACATCCGCCCGGTCGAGAATGTCGTGTTGCCGATCTCGCGGCATCTACAACTCGTCGAGTTGACCGAGCGGACCTGCAAATGGCCGAACGGCGATCCGCTTTCGGAGGACTTCCATTTCTGCGGCAACGAGGCCGCCGAAACCGGTCCCTACTGCAAGTACCACGCCCGCGTGGCGTTCCAGCCGGCATCGGAGCGGCGGCGGAGCCGCTGAGCGAATAGCGAATAGCGAATAGCGAATAGCGAATAGCGAATAGCGAATAGAAACGGCTGGCTTCTGTGACAGGAAGCAAGCCGTCTTTTGTGCCACACCCTATTCGCTATTCGCTATTCGCCCTCTTTCACAGCCACCCATTCTTGCGAAATCGCCAGTAGAGGAACGTGCAGATCAGCGCGATCGTGGCCAGCACCATCGGGTAGCCGTATTCCATCTTCAGTTCCGGCATATCGCTGAAATTCATGCCGTAGATGCCGGCGAATGCCGTCGGCACCGCCAGGATGGCTGCCCAGGAGGCGAGCTTCTTGGAGATCGCCGTTTCCTGGCTCTGGCCGACCAGCAGGCTGGCTTCGAAGGCGAACGCCAGCACCTCGCGCAGGCTGTCGATCTTCTCTTGAACGGTGCGAATGTGATCGGTGACGTCGCGAAACAGCGGGTGCATGGCTGTATGAATCTGTGGCAGCTCGGCACTGGTCAACCGACGGCAGACTTCGACCAGCGGCAGCGCTGCGTTGCGCAGGCGCAAAAGGTCGCGGCGCAGCATATAGAGCCGCTCGATGTCGGGACCGGTCATCGGCTTCAGCAAAACCCTGTCCTCGATCACCTCGACCTCGTCCTCGATCTGCTCGAGCACCGGCATGTAATTGTCGACGATGAAATCGAGAATGGCGTAGAGGACGAAATCCTCCCCCTTGGCCAGCGAATGCGGGCAGCTTTCCCAGTGCTGACGAACGGCGGCATAGGACGTCGAGGGGCCGTGCCTGACGCTGACAATATAGCCGCTGCCGACGAACAAATGGGTCTCGCCGAAGGTGACCCGACCGTCGATCAGCTGCGCGGTGCGGGCGACGATGAACAAGGCATCGCCATATTGCTCGATCTTCGGCCGCTGGTGCGGGTGCTCGGCATCCTCGATCGCCAGCTCATGCAGGTGAAATTGCGCCTGGACGCGCAGCAGCAGGTTGCGGTCGGGCTCGAGCAGGCCAATCCAGACGACATGACCGGATTTCTTTGCCCATTCGCCGGCTTCCTCGATGGGGATGTCGGCAATGCGACGTCCGGCCGTGTAGACGCCGCAAGCGATGATGCCGGAAGCCGACGCAGCCTCCGGGATCAGGTTCCGAACGTTTTCCATCACGACCTCCCGAAGCAAATCCGCGGACGAGGATAGAGGCAAAGCCCGGAAAGCTTAGCTTAATTCGTGCGCCGGTTCGAGAGGCGGCCGTTCACTTCCCCGGCAGCGTCTCGGAAAGGCCTATCTTGTCGGTCTTGTCGCCCTTGGGCCGCTCAGCCGGCAACTGCTCGCCTGTGACGGTATAGTAGATGGTCTCGGCGATGTTGGTGGCGTGATCACCGATACGCTCGATGTTCTTGGCGCAGAACAGCAGATGCGTGCAGGGCGTGATGTTGCGCGGGTCTTCCATCATGTAGGTGAGCAACTCACGAAACAGCGACGTGTACATAGCGTCGATCTGGTCGTCGCGGTCGCGAACGAAGCCAATTTTCTCCACGGACCGCGATGCGTAGACATCGAGCACTTCCTTGAGCTGGGCCAGCGCAAGGTTGGCCAGGGCCTCAAGGCCGCGGAACAGGCTGGTCGGCTGGCGTCCGTCGGTGACGGCGACCACCCGCTTGGCGACGTTCTTGGCGAGGTCGCCAACCCGTTCGAGGTCGGCGGAGATGCGAATGGTCCCGACGATCTCGCGCAAATCCGTCGCCATCGGCTGACGCCTGGCAATGATGATGATCGCCTTATCGTCAATTTCGCGTTGCCCTTCATCCAGCACGGCATCGTCGCGGATAACCTTCTCGGCCAGGCTAGGATCGGCATTGACCAACGCGGCGATCGCTTGCTCGACCATGCGCTCGGCATGGCCGCCCATCGCAGCGATGCGCTTCGACAGATATTTCAGCTCGTCGTCATAGGCGCTGACGATGTGCACGGACTGCATGGCAATATGCCTTCCCACGGGGTGTCTTTTGAGTCGTTTCCTCGAATCCCCGCTGATACGCTAGCCGGATGACAGAAAAAAGAAACCGTCCCCTCGAAAACTAGGGCGATATCAATGCGTCGGCAAATGAACCGTGAAGGCGGCGCCCTTGCCGACCTCGGACTTGATCGAAAGCCTGGCGTTGTGGCGCGTCAGGATATGCTTGACGATCGATAGGCCGAGGCCGGTGCCCTTATGGGTCCGGCTGGTCTCGACATCGACGCGATAGAAGCGTTCGGTGATGCGCGGAATGTGCTCCTCGGGAATGCCGGGGCCAAAATCCCTGATGGTCACGTCGATGCCGGGCTCCGAGCCGGCATCGACGTGCGTGATCGACACCATCACGCGCCCGCCCGACTGCCCGTATTTACAAGCGTTTTCCAGGAGGTTCTCGAAAACCTGGAAGAGTTCGTCGCGATCGCCGGGTACATCCAGCGGCCCATCGGCATAGTCCCGCTCGATGGCAACGCCGTTTTCCTTGGCCAGCGGTCCGAGCGAATCGATGACGCTGTCGACTGTCTCGCGCAGATCGACCTCGGTCCCAGGCTTCAAATAGGGCTTCATTTCGAGCCGCGACAGCGACAACAAATCGTCGATCAGACGCGCCATGCGACCGGTCTGGCTCTGCATGATCTGCAGGAACTGATCGCGCGCCGCCGGGTCGTTGCGGGCCGGTCCGCGCAGCGTTTCGATGAAGCCGGCGATGGAGGCGAGCGGCGTGCGCAGTTCGTGGCTGGCGTTGGCGATGAAGTCGGCGCGCATGCGGTCTATCCTGCGCGTTTCGCTCTGGTCCTTGAACACCAGCACGTAGAGATCAGTGGCGTGACCGACCGAGGATGCGCTCACCCGGTAAGCCCGTTCGACCGGCAGCTTCTCCGTGTAGTCGACGACATCGGAGGCGACATCACCCGACAGCACGCCATCCAGCAGAGCCTGCATTTCCGGCGCCCGGAACTTCAACGACAGCGACATGCCCGGCGCGATCCCGCCGAAGGCGGCGAAGGCGGCGGCATTGGCATGGACGATGGTGGCGGTCCGGTCGGAGATGATCAGCGGATCGGCGACGGCGGCCGCCAGATATTCACCGGAGAGCCGCTGCAAGCCGGTGGCCTCGATGGCGGAGCCGCTCTCGGTGGACCGGCGCGTGCCGGCGGGCGGCAGCATTGCCGCAGCAAGCAGCATGAGCAGTGCCGCGAGGACGACATAGGCTGAAATCGCGGCCAAGGCATAAACAGCGACAACCGCAACGACACCGGCCGCAAGCGGCCAACGGCCGTTCCACAGCCGGGTGGCTACGGTCTGCGCGATGCTTCTCTGCTCTGCGTCCAGGTCAGCCATTTCTCGCGCGCCCGCACCCCATGCCTTCGCCCCTCGGTTGTAGGGCGACGGAACCTTCCGCTGGACCGGTCCAGCACATGACCCAAAATCGGAGATCGATTTTCTGAAAGGATCATGCGCAAATCAAAAGTGCTACAGCGTCCTTTGCCCGTCCAAGGCGGGCGCGGCGCTGCAGCACTCCCAATAGCATGAGTCCGGAAGCTGGAAAGGGTTCGTCTCGATGAAAAAAACCAAGGAAGTTTCAGCTGCACCGACTTCGGGGCCGCTGAAGATCAGGGTCGATGGCAAGGAACGGGAGTTCGACATCGAAAACCCCACGCTTCCCGACTGGGTTGAAGACAACAAGCTCACCGCCGGCGGCTATCCCTACGACAAGAAGATGAACAGCGAGGAGTATGACGAGACGCTCGAGAAGTTGCAGATCGAGCTGGTCAAGGCGCAGGCGTGGCTGCAGTCGACCGGCAAACGGGTGATGGCGCTGTTCGAGGGCCGCGACGCCGCAGGCAAGGGCGGCACGATCTTCGTGGTGCGCCAGTACCTCAACCCCCGCACTGCACGCAACGTGGCGCTGACCAAGCCTACCCCGACCGAGATGGGGCAATGGTACTTCCAGCGCTATGTCGATCATTTCCCGACATCTGGTGAATTCGTCACCTTCGATCGATCCTGGTACAACCGCGCGGGCGTGGAGCCGGTGATGGGTTTCTGTACGCCGCAGCAGCACGAGCAGTTTCTCGACGAGACGCCGCATTTCGAACGAATGATCTCCAACGAGGGCATCCACTTCTTCAAGTTCTGGCTCAACATCGGCCGGGAAACGCAGCTCGAGCGCTTCCACGATCGTCGCTTCAGCCCACTGAAGAGCTGGAAGTTTTCACCGATCGACGTTGCCGGCATCACCAAGTGGGACGATTACACCGAGGTGCGCGATACCATGTTCGAGCGCACCCACAAGGAGTTCGCGCCGTGGATCATCGTGCGGGCCAATGACAAGCGGCGCGCGCGGCTGGCGGTCATGCGGCGCATTCTGATGTCGCTGCCCTATGACGGGCGCGACCTCGACGTGATCGGCAAGGAAGACAAGAAGATCATCGGTGAGGGGCCGTCGTTCCTGGGCAAACAGGACTGATGCCCTTGCGCCGCGCAGCCAAGGCCGCGCGGCGATTTTCGCTCGTTTCTCTTAAAGCGCATCGCGTCGAAGCGGATTCATGCGCCGCGCTTTAGATCTTTGTTTCCATGCACGTCGTTGTCTCAAAACCTGGGGCACTTTTGAGCGACATGCACTAAGCCGCCAGCCGGGCGATGCGCTGCAATCGCCGCAGCGTGGCGTCGTCCTGCAGCGCCTGCTGGAAAAGCGAAATCTCCTGGTCGATACGGTCGCATAGTAGCTGCGTGTTCCCCTTCAGCAGGCCGCGCGTCTGCAGCAGGGCGGCGACCGGCTTCTTGACAAGCTGCCTTGCCCGGCCGAGCGCCGCTTCCTCGACGCTGCCGCCCGGCACGATCTCCGCGACGAGGCCGAGCGCCTTGGCATCTTGAGCGCGAAGCGTATCGCCGAGGCAGAAGAAGCGAAAAGCACCGGCGTAGCCAAGCTTCTGCGGCGCCAGAATGCTGGTCGCCGCATCCGGAACCAGGCCAAAATCGACGAATGGCACCCGGAACGTGCTTTCATCAGACGCGATCACCATGTCGCAATGAAACAGGATGGTGCAGCCGACCCCGACGGCATCGCCGTCGACGCAGGCAAGGAGGGGCTTTGGAAATGTCGCCAGCGTGCGGAACAGATCGGTGACGGCGGCGATCAGTTTCCGGTGTTTGCTGGCGTCGAGGAATTCGGAGAAGTCGCCGCCGAGACAGAAGCAACCTGCCAGGCCACGCAGCACGACGACGCGCACCTCCTCATTGTCGGCGGCTTCATGGAAAGTCTTTGCCAGGCTCTCATAGGCTCTTCTGTCCAGCACCGGCCGGCTGTCACTTGATGACACGGTGACCACCAGCGCGTGGTTGCGAAGTTCAGGTTGCGGATGTGTGCTCACGACTGTCTCCGATCTCATGACGCACGCCTTTGCCCGAGCATGTCGGGGTACCCTCTGGTCAGCACCGGAGCAAAATGATTGCGGCGCGAACGCACCACATCGAGCGTGTGCGCGTTGAAGGTCAGCAAGGTGGCTACGACCTGCTGGTTGCCATAAGTGCGCTGATAGCCCAGCGGGGTTGCCAGGAAATGCAGTTGCAATGCGCGCAGCACCCACATCGGCTCGAACTCGATGATCACCTTGTCGACGCCGCGCTTCAGCCCCCACTCGACGAAGCCGGCGATCAATTCGGTGCCGACGGTTGAAACGCCGCGGCGGCCATCGCGGAAACCGGGAGCCACCGCATAGCGGGTCAATTCCCAGATGTTTGGGCCCGATGGCGGCGTTCCCTCGGAAAGGTCGGTCAAAACCTCGGTCAACAGATGTGGCCGCGTGGTTGGCAACATCCTTTGATAGCCTGCGACTTCGTTACCTCTGACGACGATCTGATGGACGGCCTCGTCATGATCGAACTGGTCGCGTTCGAGTCCGTCGGGGCGCCTGAGATCATCCCACCCCATCTCTTCGACGAATATCTTGTAGCGCAGCCGATGAACGGCCTCCCAAAGTTCGGGACGTTCCATCAATTCCTGGGTTGTAAGGGAAAAAAGCATTTCCGCCGTCTCCTGTGTTCAGAGGAAGATACGGCCGTGCTTCGATGAGAAAATTGCGTGATCGCGTAGGCAAGGATTTCCAGGCCGGCACGGCCGACCTAGCTAATATAGCCGCGCCTTATCGCTTCCGCGACGGCCTGGACCCGGTTGACGGCACCGAGTTTGCTTTTGGCGTTAAGAAGGTGTTTCTCCGAGGTGTGCTCGGAGATGCCGAGGATTTGCGAAATCTCCCATTCGGACTTGCCGACGGCGGCCCATTGCAGGCATTCGCGCTCGCGCGGCGTCAGCACGATATGATCGACGGTCTTGCTCGCCATGGTGTGGAGTTGCATGGCGCGGCCAACCGCGTAGGTCGACACCAGCGACACCTGGCCAAACTCGGCAGCGGACAATTCCACGGCCTCGCCGCCCAGCGACACCATGACGATCTGGCCGTCGAGCGTGATCAGCGGGAAGGCCAGTCCATCGCGCAGTTTGAAGGCACCGGCATCGCCCATCACCTCGCCGCTGCTCTTGTTTATCTGAATGCTCTGCGAGGCGTCGCGCCACTGGAAGGGCGCCTGCAACTGTTTCATATGGCTGACGACCGGGTCGTGATCGACATAGTTGCGCGCGACGTAGCGCTCCAGCCACTCGCCAGGCCAATCGCAGAGAAGCACATGCTGCTTTTGCTGGCCGGCAGGCGTGCCCGGCTGCGGGACGGTTCCCGCCATCAGTGCGGTGAGACCGAAATCCGACGTTATACCCAGCAGCGTTTCACAGACTGCTGCCGCCGTTGCGGCGTGCTGCAGTTGGTCTATGAATTCCAGCGTGCGATCGAACTGACCCATCGCAACATCAACCCCATGTTGCCTCATGCATTGCAGCCGATGATGCGTGCCTGATTTACACTTTGCCACCGACCACGGATTGCAACCGCTGCTTATTCTGTGGTTTCGACCCTGATCTTCTCACCAAGGCGGCCAAAGCTGATTTGCAAACCGGCTAATTCATATCCTGAAATCGGCGTGTTCAAAATCAAAAACCATTGTGCCTGTACCATTTTCATACGAAAACCGGTGTGAGCACGACCGTGGCGGAGTTTTATCTTGGCGTTCCAGTGGAGGTCCTTCGCCCTTGCGATGATGATCGGATTGCTGTCGTTCGCCGTTGGCGCGCGCGCCGCGGCGCCTCAAGTTCCGGTGCTGTGGGATGCCAAGGAGCGACTGCCCAAGCCAGACCTTTCGGCGCTGCCCCGGCTGAGATTCCTGACGACCACGGATTTCCCGCCCTTCAATTTCCTCGATGGCTCGGGAAAGCTGTCCGGGTTCCACATCGATCTGGCACGCGCCATCTGCGCCGAGCTTGGCATTGTCGAGAAATGCCAGATCCAGGCCTTGCCCTGGGCCGAACTGGAAGGCGCACTGCAGAAGGGTGAAGGCGAGGCAATCATCGCCGGCATCGCCGCAACGCCGGAATCGCGCGCGACCTATGCCTTCTCGCGCTCCTATCTACAGTTTCCGGCGCGCTTCATCATGCCGAAGGGCAAGGCACTGGCCGAACCGATCTTTACCAAATTGCGCGACAAGCGTGTCGGCGTGGTCGCCGGCTCAGCGCATGAGCGCATGCTGCGCGACTATTTCAACACCGTTCAGATCGTCCCCTTCGACAGCCCGGAAGACCTCTATGCCGACCTCAAGACCGGCAAGCTCGACGCCGCCTTCGGCGACGGCATGCGCCTGGCTTTCTGGCTGGGCGGCTCGGATGCGGCGGGCTGCTGCCGCTTTGCCGGCGGCCCCTACCTGGCGCCCGAATATCTGGGCTCGGGCATGGCCATCGCCACCCGGGCGGACGATCCAGCGTTGGCCGCCGCGCTCGACTACGCGCTGCAGGAGATTTCGATGAAAGGCACGTTCGCGGAATTTTATTTGCGCTATTTCCCGGTCAGTTTTTTCTAATCCGGTCCCCGTCAGATTTTGCTAGGGCGCAGCTGATATTCAGGTCAGCGTGCGCAGCCGCGCCTTGGCCGCGCGGCCGATGGCAGCCACCGTCAGCGTGTCGAGATCGAGCTCACGCCGGATCAGCTGCAGCACCCGCACCTCTTCCATGCGCATTTCAAGATCGACGGCGGCCACCTCGAAAGCAGCAGCATAGGCAGTGTCGCGCAAGCGCTCGGGCAGGGCCTCGGCGACTTCTGCCAGAACGCCTTCCAGCCCATCCTTTTCGTGCAGGCGCTTCTGGCAGGCCTGGGCGACACTGACCAGCCGGTCGTGATTGAAATCCTCGAATACCGGCCAGGAGCGGACAACGTCGCCGATCCTGGCCAGTTCGACATCGGTCATGTCACGATCGGAGGCCGAGGTGATGACCATCAGGTAGATCAGGGCTTCATGCGGCGTCGGCAATTTTTTCTCCTTCAACCGGGACTCGAACGTAGGAATGCACAATCTGCATCGCAAGGAAAAAGCGCCGCACGCGTTGACGCTCCGGCAATGCACGCCTAGAGACCGGATTGAACAACCCCTGCTCCGGCCCCCGCCTTAAATGACTTGGGCCGGTGGACAATTTGGATAAAGTGACATGGCGGGATCAAACATCATCGATCTCAATCCCGAGGTGCTGGCGGCCGCGACCGAGAGCAAGGCGTGGCCGTTCGAGGAAGCCAAAAAGATAATCGGACGTTACAAAGACGCCGACTTTCCCCAAACGATCCTGTTTGAGACAGGCTACGGACCGTCCGGCCTGCCGCATATCGGCACATTCGGCGAGGTGGCGCGGACGTCGATGGTGCGCCATGCCTTCCGTGTCCTGACGCAGGATAAGGTTGCGACCAAGTTGCTGTGCTTTTCAGACGATATGGACGGCATGCGCAAGATACCCGACAGCGTGCCGGACCGCGCCGCACTCGAGCCGCATCTGCACAAGCCGCTGTCGTCGGTTCCCAATCCGTTCGGCGGCGACTATGCCAGCTTCGCCGACCACAACAACGCGATGCTTTGCCGCTTCCTCGACACGTTCGGCTTCGACTACGAGTTCGCCAGCGCGACGCAATATTACAAGTCCGGACGTTTCGACGCGATGCTGCTGCGCGCCGCCGAACGCTATGACCAGATCATGGCGGTGATGCTGCCGACGCTCGGCCCTGAGCGTCAGGCGACCTACAGCCCGTTCCTGCCGATTTCACCGAAGAGCGGCCGCGTGCTTTACGTGCAGATGAAGCATGTCGACGCCAAGGCCGGCACCATAACCTTTGACGACGAAGGCACCGAGACCACGCTTTCGATCACCGGCGGCCGCGTGAAGCTGCAGTGGAAGCCGGATTTCGGCATGCGCTGGGCAGCGCTTGGCGTCGATTTCGAGATGTTCGGCAAGGACCACCAGACCAATGCGGTGGTGTACGACCGCATCTGCAACATACTGGGCGGACGGGCGCCGGAGCACTTCGTCTACGAACTCTTCCTCGACGAGAACGGCCAGAAGATCTCGAAATCGAAGGGCAACGGGCTGACCATCGACGATTGGCTGACCTATGCGCCGACCGAAAGCCTCGGACTCTACATGTACCAGCGGCCGCGACAGGCCAAGAAACTGTATTTCGATGTCATCCCGCGTGCCGTGGACGAGTACTACACCTTCCTTGCCGCGTATCCCCGGCAGGACTGGAAGGAGCGGCTGGGCAACCCTGTCTGGCATATGCATGACGGCAACCCGCCCGCCATCGACATGCCGGTGCCGTTCTCGCTGCTGCTCAACCTGGTCAGCGCCTCCAACGCGCAGAACAAGGATGTGCTGTGGGGCTTCATTTTACGCCACACGCAAGGCGTGACGCCGGAGACGCATCCCGAGCTCGACCAGCTGGTCGGCCACGCGATCCGCTATTTCGACGACTTCGTGAAGCCGACGAAAACCTTCCGTCCGGCCGACGAGGTCGAGCGCGAGGCATTGCAAGCTCTCGACGCGGCGCTCGGCGCGCTGCCGGATGACGCCAATGGCGAAGCGATCCAGAACGCATCGCTCAACGTCGCACGCAGGATCGAACGCTATCAGGATCATTCCAAGCAGAGTCCGGAAGGCGGCCCCGGCGTCTCGGGTGCCTTCTTCCAGATGATCTACCAGGTGCTGATCGGCCAGGAGCGCGGCCCGCGCTTCGGATCGTTCGCAGCGCTCTATGGCATTGCCGAAACGCGGGCGCTTATTGAGCGGGCGCTGGCTGGTCAGCTGGCTTGAGAACGCCATCCACCTCTTCCAGGATCGAACTCGGCGCCTGAGGCGCCGGGCTTGGCGCGGCCGGCATTGCCGGCATTCCGGACAGATCAGGAGCCGATCCGAAAATGCCCTTCTTCGCCGTGCGTGCCTTGTCGCCGGCCTCGACATAGGGTCCACCCCTGGCGGCGCGCGCCCAGCCGTTTTCGACCAGCCATCGACCGACATCCTGCTTGCCGATCCGGCATTCGGCGGCGATAAGGTCGCGACCACCCTCGGGCGGTACGCTGCAAACCACCGCACGGCCGCGCAGGAAGGCACGGAACGCAGTCCGCGCCCGGACGCCGCATGGCCAGGATTTGCCGTCATCACTGCAAACCTCGTCCTGACTGACGATGTCGATGCCGGAAACCGCGATGGAGTAACCCTTCGCTTCGATCAGGCCGGCGGCCGGCGCGACCGGCTGGAACAGCTTTGTGCCGTTCCAGTCGTCGGGCATTTTCGGCTTGGGCGGCACCGCCAGCGCCAGCTTGCTCAGCGGCTCGCGCGGCTCGACCCGTTCCAGTTCCTCGGCGGCACGCTGAGGCGGTGCAACGAGCTCGGGATCGATCGCCCTCGAATGCGGCGTAAGCTTCGGCGGCCGTGGATCTGAAATGGCCGAAGTGGCCGGCTCGTCGGGCACCGTCTCGACGCCTTGCTGTGAAATCGTGTCGGCGCCCGGATCGAGCTGGTCCAGCGCGACGACGCTGTCGCTTCCTTTCAGCGTGCGGCCACCCGTGACGACCATGGCCGCCATCACCGGGACCATCAGAACCGAAAGGGCAACATGAAGGAGACGCACCAGCCGACCTACTGGCTTGCCCATACGATCCGCGCCACCCATTCGACATCGCGCATGGGAATATCGCGGTCGGGATGATCGGGATTGAGCGAGACCAGCGCAATCGACTTGACGGTCTGGCGCTCCAGCACCTTGGCCATGACCTCGCCGGCAGTGGTCTTGACGACGACGCGATCGCCCTTGCGGGTGATGGCGCCCGGTTCGACGATGAGGACATCGCCATTGCGGTAGAGCGGCAGCATGGAATCGCCCTGCACCTGCAGCGCATAGGAGTTCTCGGTGGATTGCGCCGGCAGTTCGACCAGATCCCAGCCCTGCCCGGCCGGAAAACCGGCATCGTCAAAATAGCCGCCGGCGCCCGCCTGGGCAAAACCGAGCAACGGCACGGAGCGTGTGCGGGCAAGGGCGGCGGCATGGCTGGTCGCGGCTCGGCCTTCGATCAGGCCGGTGAATTCATCGAGCGAAGCGCCCGTCGCCTCGATGATCTTGGCCAGCGATTCGGTCGAAGGCCAGCGCGGCCGGCCGTCCGACGACAGACGCTTCGACTTGTTGAACGCAGTGGAATCGAGCCCCGCGCGCTTGGCCAAACCCGAGGCCGAAAGCGAATAGCGCTCGGCAAGAGCATCGATGGCGGCCCAGACACGGTCATGCGAGAGCATTCTTGCTCTCCTTCAAACAGGAAAAAATACCTTTTTCGCTTCTAACCCGGAGCCATCCTCTTGTCCACAGTGCAAGGCTGCCTCACGCCGCCTTTCTGGTCTCGCCCTTCGTATAGGGGTCGAAGCGCTCGTAGAAGCTTTCGCCCTTCTCGGCCATGTCGAGCAGCAGTTTGGGCGCCTTGAACTCGGCGCCGTATTTCTTCTGCAAGCCCTTGGCGATCTTGACGAATGCCTTGGCACCGATGCCGTCGATGTATGACAGCGCGCCGCCGGTGTAGGGCGCGAAACCGAACGCCAGGATCGACCCGACATCGGCCTCGCGCGGGTCGGTGACGATACCCTCTTCCATCACCCGGGCCGCTTCCAGCGCTATGGTGACCAGCAGCCGCTGCTGCAGTTCCTCATAATCGACCTTCTCCGGCGCGAGCTGCGGATAGAGCTCCTTGAGTCCCGGCCACAGCTTCTTCTTGGCCGGCTTGGCGGGATAATCGTAAAAACCTTTGCCGTTCTTGCGGCCAAAGCGGCCGTGATCGTCGACCATGGTGTTGATCAGCGCCATCTGCTTCGGATCGACCGCCTTGTCGCCGAGATCCCGGATGGTCTGCTTCATGATCTTCTGGGCAAGGTCGATGGCCGTCTCGTCGGTCAGCGCCAGGGGTCCGACCGGCATGCCGGCGGCCTTCGCGGCATTCTCGATCATCGGCGCCGGAACGCCTTCGATCAGCATCTTGTAGGCTTCCGACATGTAGCGCAGCACGCAGCGGTTGACGTAGAAGCCGCGCGTGTCGTTGACGACGATCGGCGTCTTCTTGATGGCACGGACGAAATCGATCGCGGTGGCCAGCGCCTTGTCGCCGGTCTTCTTGCCCAAAATGATCTCGACCAGCATCATCTTGTCGACAGGGGAGAAGAAGTGGATGCCGATGAAATTCTTTGGCCGCGCCGAATTCTTGGCCAGCGCCGAGATCGGGATGGTGGAGGTGTTCGACGCAAAGATCGCCGATGGCTTCAACACGGCCTCCGCCTGTTCGGTGGCGCTCTTCTTGACACCTGAATCCTCGAAGACCGCCTCGACCACCAGGTCGCAGCCGGCAAGGTCGGCATAGTCGGCGGTCGGCGCGATCAGCGACAGCAACTTGTCCTTCTCCTCGGGCTTGGCGCGGCCATTCTTCAGTTGATCCGAGATCAGGCTGTCGGAATGTGCCTTGCCCTTGGCAGCCGACTCCATGTCACGGTCGAGCAGCACCACCGGGATGCCGGCCTTGGCGGTGACATAGGCGATGCCGGCGCCCATGAAACCGGCGCCGAGAATGCCGATCTTCTTGAACTTGGTTTCTGGCACGCCGGCCGGGCGGCGGGCGCCCTTGTTCAGTTCCTGCAGCGAGACGAACAGCGAGCGGATCATCGCCGCCGCTTCCCTGGTCTGCATGATCTCGGTGAAATAGCGCTGCTCGATACGCAAGGCGGTGTCGAACGGCACCAGCAGGCCTTCATAGACGCATTTGAGGATCGCGGCAGCAGCCGGATAGTTGCCATGGGTCTCGCGACGCAAGATGGCGATGGCCGGCGGCCACAGATTGAAGCCGGCGGGCGAATAGATCTGGCCACCGGGCAGTTTGAAGCCCTTCTCGTCCCAAGGCGCCACCGGCTTCAAGCCATTCCTGATCATCGCCTTGGCGGCATCGACCAGCTTGGCCGGCTCGGCGATCTCATGGATCAGGCCCATCGACTTGGCCTTTTGCGGCGACAGCGTCTGGCCGGAGGTCAGCATTTGCAGCGCCTGCTGCTGGTCGGTCAGGCGCGGCACGCGCTGGGTGCCGCCGGCGCCCGGGAAGATGCCGATCTTCACCTCGGGAAGCGCCATCTTGACCTTGTCGCTGTCGGCGGCAACGCGACCGTGACAGGCCAGCGACATCTCGAAGGCACCGCCCATGCAGGTGCCGTTGATCGCCGACACCCATGGCTTGCCGCAAGTTTCCAGCTTGCGGAACAGGCCGGTCATCATGCCGGCATTGTCGAACAGCGCCTTGGTGGCCTTTTCGGCGTCCTTATCCTTTTCAGCGGCGAACGTGGTCAGCATCTTCTGCAGCAGTGTGATGTCGGCGCCGCCGGAGAAGGTATCCTTGCCGGAGGTGATCACCGCGCCCTTGATGGCGGCGTCACCCGTCACGTGATCGACGATGGCGTTCAGTTCCCGCATGGCTTCTTCGGTGAAGACATTCATCGATCGGCCCGGCATGTCCCAGGTGACAAGCGCAATGCCGTCGGCGTCGACGTCGAGGGTGAAATTTGTATAGCTCATCGTTTCTCTCCCCGTCAGACGCGTTCGATGATCGTTGCGGTGCCCATGCCGGCACCGATACACAGTGTCACCAGGGCGGTGTTCAAATCACGGCGCTCGAGTTCGTCCAGCACCGTGCCCAAGATCATCGCACCGGTGGCGCCGAGCGGATGGCCCATGGCAATGGCGCCGCCATTGACGTTGATCCTGTCATGCGGAATGTCGAACGCCTGCATGTAACGCAAAACCACCGAGGCGAAGGCCTCGTTGAGCTCGAACAGGTCGATGTCGGAGAGCTTCATCTTGGCGCGCTTCAACAGCTTCTCGGTGACGTCGACCGGACCGGTCAGCATCAGCACCGGTTCCGAACCGATGTTGGCGAAGGTGCGGATGCGGGCGCGCGGCTTGATACCCATCGCCTTGCCGGCCTTCTTCGACCCGAGCAGCACGGCCGCCGCACCGTCGACGATGCCAGACGAATTGCCGGCGTGGTGGACGTGGTTGACCTCTTCCACCTCAGGATGCTTCTGCACGGCGACGGCATCGAAGCCGCCCATTTCGCCAGGCATGATGAAGGACGGGTTGAGCGAGGCCAGCGACTGCATGTCGGTCGACGGGCGCATATGCTCGTCATGGTCCAGGATGGTCAGGCCGTTCTGGTCCTTGATCGGAATGACGGACTTCTTGAAGCGGCCGTCGGCCCAGGATTTTGCGGCGCGCTTCTGGCTCTCGACCGCATAGGCGTCGACGTCGTCTCTGCTGAAGCCGTATTTGGTGGCGATCAGGTCGGCGGAGATGCCTTGCGGCACGAACCAGCCGGGCAGGCCGACCGAGGGATCCATGAACCAGGCGCCGCCGGAGGCGCCCATGCCGACGCGCGACATCGATTCGACGCCACCGGCGATGACGATCTCGTCGGCGCCTTGCGCGATCTTGGCGGCACCGAAATTGATGGCGTCCAGCCCCGAAGCGCAGAAGCGCGATATCTGCATGCCAGGCGCCTTGGTGTCGTAGCCGGCCTCGAAGGCGGCGGCACGCGGAATGACCGAGCCCGCCTCGCCGACCGGATCGACGCAGCCGAAGATGATGTCGTCGACAGTGCCGGTGTCCAGCCCATTGCGGTCGCGCAGCGCCTCGAGCGTCTTGGCGGCAAGCCGAACCGCCGGCACCTCGTGCAGCGATCCGTCCTTCTTGCCCTTGCCGCGCGGCGTGCGCACGGCGTCATAGACATAAGCTTCGGCCATCTCTTGCTCCTTGGTTTATCCGACGGTCTTAGATTGATGCATGTCGATCTCCCAAAACCGGAACCACTTTTGGGCGACATGCATTAGAGCGAGCGTCCAATCAGCAATTTCATGATCTCGTTGGTGCCGCCGTAGATGCGCTGGACGCGGGCGTCGCGGAACATGCGGGCGATCGGATATTCATTCATGTAGCCATAGCCGCCATGCAATTGAAGGCATTCGTCGACGACTTTTCCCTGCAGGTCGCTGAGCCAGTACTTGGCCATCGACGCGGTCACCGGATCGAGGCCGCCGGCGATGTGGCGGGTGACGCAATCATTGTAGAAGACGCGGCCGATGGTGGCCTCGGTCTTGAGCTCGGCCAGCTTGAACTGGGTGTTCTGGAAATCGATGATCGCCTTGCCGAACGCCTTGCGCTCCTTGACGTAGTCGATGGTCAGTGCCAGCGCCCGCTCGATCATGGCAATCGCCCCGGTGCCGATCTGCAGACGCTCCTGCGGCAATTGCTGCATCAGCTGGACGAAGCCCTGCCCTTCCTCGTGGCCGAGCAGGTTTGAAGTCGGCACGCGCATGTCGTTGAAGAACAGCTCCGAGGTGTCGTTGGCTTTCAGGCCGATCTTGTCGAGGTTGCGGCCACGCTGGAAACCCTCAACCTCGTCGGTCTCGACGACGATCAGCGAGGTGCCCTTGGCGCCCTTCTCCGGATCGGTCTTGGTGACGACTATGATGAAGTTTGCAAGCTGGCCGTTGGTGATGAAGGTCTTTGAACCGTTGATCTTGTACTGGTTGCCATCCTTCTGCGCTCGCGTCTTGACGCCTTGCAGGTCGGAGCCGGCGCCGGGCTCGGTCATGGCGATGGCGCCGATCAACTCGCCGGTCGCCAGCTTCGGCAGCCATTTCTTCTTCTGCTCTTCGGAGCCGTAATGGAGGATGTAGGGGGCGACGATCGAGTTGTGCAGACCGATGCCGAAGCCATCCACACCGACATGGCCGATGGCCTCGATGATGGCACTCTCATGCGCGAAGGTACCGCCCGAGCCGCCATATTCCTCCGGCATCGAGGCGCAAAGCAGGCCGGCCGCACCGGCCTTCAGCCAGCTTTCGCGATCGACCATCTCATTCTTCTCGAACTCGTCGTAGCGCGGCGCGATCTCTTCCGACATGAAGCGGTGCGCCATGTCGTAGAGCATGCCGACCTCGTCCGCGGCCCAGGCGGGCTTGGGAAGGCCAAGGATTTCGGCTGGGTTGGTCATGCTGGTATGATACTCCTCCCAGAGCGCATCTTCAGAGTTGAGGTCGGCGCGCTTCACGCAGGACCCCACCCGGCCCTTCGGGCCACCCTCCCCTCAAGGGGCGAGGGAACTATCTTTAGAACGCTTCCGCCGGCAGTGCCATCAGCGTGTCGGCGCCGCTCGAAATGCGGGCGAGATGCGCTGATGTCTCCGGCATGATCCGCTCCATGAAGAAGCGCCCCGTCACGACCTTGTTGTCGTAGAACGACTGAGCGCCATTGGCGTCGGTCTTGCCAAGTGCCGCCTTGGCCATCTGCGCCCACATGTAGCCCAGCGCCACAAGGCCGAAGAGATGCATATAGTCGGTCGAGGCGGCGCCCGCATTGTCGGGCCTGGCCATACCGTTCTGCACCAGCCACATGGTAGCGGCCTGCAGGTCGTTGAGGCCCTTCTTCAGTGCCTTGGTGAACGGCGCCATCTTATCGTCGGCGCGGTATTCCTCGCAGAATTCGCCGACCTCCTTGAAGAAGGCCTGCACCGCCCGGCCGCCGTTCAATCCGAGCTTGCGGCCGACAAGGTCGAGGGCCTGGATGCCGTTGGCGCCTTCATAGATCATGGCGATGCGGGCATCGCGCACGAACTGGCTCATGCCATGCTCTTCGATGTAGCCGTGACCGCCGAACACCTGCTGCGCCATAACCGCATGGTCGAAACCCTTGTCGGTAAGCACGCCCTTGACCACCGGCGTCATCAGGCCGGTGTAGTCGTCGGCCGCCTGACGGTCCTTGTCGCCACCGGCACGGTGGGCGACATCCGACTTGATTGCCGTCCACAGCGCCAGCGCGCGGCCGGCCTCGTTGAACGCCTTCATGGTCATCAGGCTGCGGCGGATGTCGGGATGGACGATGATCGGGTCGGCCTTTTTGTCCGGTGCTTTCGGCCCAGACAGCGAGCGCCCCTGCAGGCGGTCCTTGGCGTAGGCAACGGCGTTCTGATAGGCGATCTCCGACAGCGACAGTCCCTGCAGGCCAACGCCAAGGCGTGCCTCGTTCATCATCGTGAACATCGCCTTCAGGCCGCCATTGGCCTCGCCGAGCAGCGTGCCTTGCGCCTCGTCATAGTTCATGACGCAGGTCGAATTTCCGTGGATGCCCATCTTCTCCTCGATCGAGCCGCAGGAGACAGTGTTCCTGTCGCCTAGATTGCCCGATGCATCGAGCTTGAGTTTAGGCACGATGAACAGCGAGATGCCTTTGACGCCTTCCGGCGCGCCCTCGATGCGGGCCAGCACCAGATGGACGATGTTGTCCGACATGTCGTGTTCGCCGGCCGAAATAAAAATCTTCTGACCTGAAATCTTGTAGGTGCCATCGCCATTCGGCACCGCCTTGGTCCGCAGCAGGCCGAGATCGGTGCCGCAATGCGGCTCGGTCAAGTTCATGGTGCCGGTCCAGACGCCTTCGATCATCCTGGGCAGCCACTTGGCCTTCTGCTCGTCGGTGCCGTGGGTGATGATTGCCGCGATCGCGCCTTGCGTCAGGCCCGGATACATCATCAGCGACATGTTAGCCGAGACCATGTATTCGGAGACCGCAGTGTGTACGGCGTAGGGCAGACCCTGGCCGCCGAACTCGACCGGTGCGGCCAGTCCCATCCAGCCACCCTCGCGATACTGGTCGAAGGCCTCCTTGAAGCCCTTCGGCGTCGTCACCGAGCCATCATCATGACGAACGCAGCCTTCCATGTCACCGACACGGTTCAACGGGTGAATGACGTTTTCGGCGAGCTTGGCGCCTTCGGCGAGGATCGCCTCGAGCACATCGGGCGTGGCGTCGGAAAATCCGGGAAGGTTCGAATAGCGCTGGTAGCCCAGCACCTCGTTGAGCACGAACAGCGTATCCTGGACCGGAGCCCTGTATGTCGGCATGCGTTTTCTCCACCCTGCGAACCCGGTCCGAACGCCCCGATGACGGCCAGGGGCGGCATGCGGACCGATGTTGAAAGCTGGATAGCAAAAATTGACGTTTGCGTAAACGTCAATTTTTCGGTGCGAAAAGATTTCCCGCCCATCGCAGCAATGAGCGTAGCGGCGCGGCAGCGCGCGAGCCGAAACCCTATGGGTCGGGAGGCGAGAAAACGAAAAGCCGCGCGGCATTGCCACGCGGCTTTGATCGTCAGACAGTCAGCGGATGACTTTGGGCGTCGCGCAATTCCCAAGGGGAAACGCTATGCGCTTACCGGGAGAACCGTATCACGCTTCTCCCGAAATTGCTTTAGCGAGCGACGCTCGCCTGTGGTGCCGACCGCTCGGCCAGCATCTGGCGCACCGCCGACATCGAGGCGCTCAGCTCGCTAATGGCGTCATCGATCAGCGCCCGTTGCTTCTGCAGACGGGCAAGCTGCTTTTCCGACTTGTCCAGCGCCAGCCGCAGCTGCTTGGTGTTTGAACCAGTCGGATCGTAAAGATCCATCATCTGCTTGACGTCGCGCAGCGAGAACCCGACCTTGCGGCCAAGCAGGATCAGCTTCAGCCGGGCCTTGTCGCGGCGCGTGTAGAGACGGGTCGAACCGTCACGCTGCGGGTTGAGCAGGCCCTTGTCTTCGTAGAAACGCAGCGTGCGCAGCGTCACTCCGTATTTTTTCGCCATCTCGCCGATGCGGACAAGGTCCTCGCCGGCTTCGACAGACATATTGGTATTGGCCGCGGTCTCGCCGGCCGAGATAAGCTTCATGGTCACTGGCTTTCCCCGTCTGGTGGCGTCGCGGTCTCCTGGACCGTGCGTCGCCTGACTGGAAGCGGGGGCCTGCTTCCAGTCGTGGTTTCAACAAACAAATCGCAAAACGGCACGCTCGACGCGCCTTTTACGTTTACGTCAATTCTATACCGATTGCCGCCTTGTGACGCAAGGGTGTTCTACACTCCGAACTTTATGCCGCACCGTCAGGCCGACATCCAACATCCTTGCAACTTCTTAAGTTTGGTTAACGCGTTGTTTACCACGTTGGGCGAAATGTGGGCGCGTCGGCTACCCGTGTTTATCCTGTATCGAATTTTTCACGGTTTTTCGGAGCGCGGGTGGTAACCTGGGAAGCTCGTCTTCCACCGCGGCATTGTCGCCGGTCGCCTTCGTTCCGACAGAGACTTGGGGGAACTGGCCACGAGCCAGCCATTCTGAAAGACGGACGCACCTATGAACAGCAAGCGGTCCTATCTCGATACACTCAACGCCGGCAGGCAGCGCAGGCCGCAGACCACGCTCGAGCAGTTGAACCAGTCGCTGGAGACGCTGGAGCAGCGGCTGGAGCGGACGCGCGAGGACCCGATGGCACGCCCAGATCCCCGTCAATATGGCGCCGACGCGCGTTATCCCGCCGCCCGACCTGCCAGCCAGCAGCGCTGGTATGAGGATCCGCAGGCCGCGCCGCGCCCGAAGACCCAGATGCAGGGAGCCGCCGCTTTCGGGCAGAACTACCAGGCCATTGCCCGCGACATCGATCGCGTGCGCGGCCAGGAAGACGGCGTTGCGATGGTCGGCAAGATCGCCGGCGAACTGCGCGGCATGCGCGAGGAATTGCGCCACCAGATGACATCAGGGCTGCAGCGTGAATTCGAAGCACTGCGCAAGGACATCGAGCGGGCTTTCCAGTCAGGTGCCAGGCCCGGTACCCAGGCCAAGGGCAGTGCCGAACTCGGCCTTGAATTCGAGCGGCTTTCCGGTGCCATCCAGACGCTGGCCGAGAAGAGCGACGACAGAAGCGTCAACATGCTGCGGCTCGAACTCGAGCAGGTCAAAGCCGCGCTCGACACGCTGGCGCGCGAAGAGAGCGTGCAGAGGGTCGACCGCCGTTGGGACGATTTCGATCGCCGCTGGACGGCTTTCGAAGACCGTGTCGACGCCGACCAGCGCAAGCGTTCGGACGACCCCGGCCTGTCTGTCCTGACCGACCGGCTGGAGCAGATCAGCAACGCCGTCAACAACTTGCCGGAATCGCTGTCGCTGCGTTCGCTGGAGGAGAAGGTGCGCGCACTTGCCGGCGCCGTCGACCATTTCGCCAGCCAGCAGGACAACCGCGGCAGCGACACGCTTGGCCTGATCGACGAGCGGCTGGACGAGATTTCCCGCGCCATCGTTGCCTCGACGGTAGCGGCACAAGCCAATTCATTCGACCACGAGGCTTTCGAGCGCATCGAGAAGCGGATCGACTCGCTTGCCCAGCAGATAGAGGAAGTGGCGCAGGATCGTCCCGGCAACGCGGTCATGGACCGGCTAAGCACTCTGTCGAGCCGGGTCGACGAACTCGCCGGCCGAGCCAATCTGCCCGAGCAGGCTATGGAGCGCCTGGCCAAGCAGATCGCACTCATCGCCGACAAGATCGACCAGGCGCCTACCATGCCTGACGCCGACTACATCTTCCACGGCCTGGATCAACGCTTCGACGTGCTGTCGGGCATGATGGAACGCCGCCAGGGCGACGCCATCGAACAGGGCAACATGCTGTTTCGCGATCTCGAACGCCGGCTTGACGAGGTTGCCGACAGGCTTGACCAGCGGATGCCGCAAATCGACAGCGCCGGCTTCATGGACGCCATCGATGCCCGCTTCACCGCACTGGCCAAGCGCATGGAAACGCGCGTTCCCGATCCCGCGGGCGAAGCGGCGATCCGCGGCCTGGAAAGCCGGCTCGAAGACATTTCAAGCCGGCTGGATGCGTCGGCCGCGCACGTCGCCGGCATTGATCCGGCGCTGATCCGCAGCCTGGAGGCGCAGGTCGCAGGCCTGTCCGCCCATCTTTCCAAGCCCAGCACGCCGCTGCCGGAATTCGAAGACATCAGCCCACGTCTCGACGAAATCGAGAAGTCCCTGGCCGGAACGCGTGATTCCATCCTCGGCGCGGCGCGCGAAGCGGCCGAGAACGCGGTGCGATCGTTGGCCGGTTCGAGTGCCAACACGACGGCCGTTTCCGGCCTTGCCCAGGATTTGAAGACGCTTGAAACGCTGACGCGGCGCTCCGACGAGCGCAATTCGCGAACGTTCGAGGCCATCCACGACACGTTGCTCAAGATCGTCGACCGGCTAGGTTCGCTGGAACCCAGCGAGCCGGTCGAGGCGATGAGCGAATTGCTGGACGCTGCTTCGGCCGAACCGAGCAACTGGCGCGGCGCACGGCGACCCAAGATGGCCGTCGAGCCGCCGTCGATGGATATCGATCAGCCCTTGCCATTGACTGGGGACATGGCGGATCTCGATGGCGCCGCCTCCAGCCTGCGCAATGAGCCGGAAGCTCGCAGCGGCCTGGGCACGCATAGCGGCCTGGGCACGCATGGCGCCCACGGTGTCGGCACCCGCACGCCAGCCGAGGCCGCCGCCGCCGCCGCCATGGCTGCGCTCGGCTCCGACATGGTTTCCGAAAAGAACGAACAAGCGGGCCGCAGATCGATCTTCGGCGGGCTGGCCCGCGCATTCAAGGGCAAGAAGGAAGCGGATATTCCTCCACTGGCCGGCTCGGCGCCGAGCGCCTCAATACCGAGCGTCGATCTCGACGAGCCGCTCGATCCGAGAACGGCCAATCGGCCGCTGGAGCCGGGCTCGGGCGCACCTGACCTCAACGCCATCATGAAGCGCGTGCGCGACGAGCGCGGCCAGCCGGCCAAGCCCAGCGACACCGATGCCGCGAAATCGGACTTCATCGCCGCGGCCCGGCGCGCGGCGCAAGCTGCGGCTGCCGAGGCCGATGCGCTGAAACGCCAGTCGACGATGACCGGACCGGTGAAGGCGCTGCGGATCGGCGACCTGCTCAAGGCACGGCGCAAGCCGATCCTGATGGGGACAACCGCGATTTTGCTGGCGCTGGGCGCCTTGCAACTGGGCAAGGCCTTTTTCGCCGATCCCGCCCAGGTGGCAAGCAACGATGTCGCGCCGATCGTCGCCTCGCAGTCAGTGAAAACCGCCTCATTCGATGCCGCTGGCCAGCCAAAGACCAATATTCAGCCCACAGCAGTGGAAAGCGCGCCGGATCGTGGCGTGAGACCAGCCAAGCCGTCCGAACCGGCAACCAAGGACGTAGCGGCGCAAAGCACGATAACCACGCCGCCAGGCGCCGATCCGTCGACGGCCGCGCTAGCAGCCGAGCCGCTTCCTGCGCCCGTCGATGCCAGCGCGGCGATGTTCGAAACGACAGCTTCGGCTGCGCCGGCCACAACCGCCCCGGCCCCGACTGTTTCAACCGCCACGGATGCAACCGATGCCGACACCGCCGCCCAGCCGTTGACGGCCCAGCCGGCCACAGCCAAGGATACTACGGGCGCGGTTCCGCCGACGGACGCTTCGCCGGCCGCAACCACGGCCAAGATCGACATTCCAGCTGACGCCGGCCCGGACGCCTTGCGCGACGCCGCCGCCAGTGGCGATGCCAAGGCGCTGTTCGAGATCGGCTCGCGTTATGCCGAGGCGCGCGGCGTCAAGGAAGACATGGCGGCAGCGGCCAAATGGTACGAGAAGTCGGCGGAGCTCGGCTTTGCGCCGGCCGAGTATCGCATCGGCAATTTCTATGAAAAGGGCATCGGCGTCGCGCGCGACATCAAGAAGGCGAAGACCTGGTACCAGCTTTCCGCGGAGCAGGGCAATGCCAGCGGCATGCACAATCTGGCCGTGCTCTTCGCCATGGCCGCGGACGGCGTGACCGACAATGAATCGGCCGCGCATTGGTTCCAGGCGGCGGCCGACGTCGGCGTCAAGGACAGCCAGTTCAACCTCGGCATCCTCGCCGCCAAGGGCGTCGGCATGAAACAGAACCTCGAAGAGTCCTACAAATGGTTCGCGCTCGTCGCCAAGACCGGCGACAAGGATGCGGCGGCCAAGCGTGACGAGATCGCCAATGCGCTGCGGCCCGAGCAGCTCGAACGTGCCCGCGCCGCGGTCGAACTGTGGAAGGCCAAGCCGCTGGACGCGGCAGCCAATTCGGCCGACGTTCCCGAATCCTGGCAGAACGGCGCACCGCAGACGACCGCCAGCATCGACATGACGAAGGCCGTCCAGAATATCCAGCGCATTCTCAACAAGAATGGCTATGACGCCGGCGGCGCCGACGGCAAGATGGGCCAGAAGACCAAGATCGCGATCATGGCTTTCCAGACCGATAACAAGATGCCGGCGACCGGCGAGGTCGATGAAAAACTGGTCAAGGCGCTGCTGGCGCGCAAATAACGGCAGAGGCGTCGCTTCCACGACGCCCTTGCCACACATTTGCCTGTTAACTGATTGAGATGTTTTTTGTTTCGGCGGCGTAGCGCGGTTTGACTTCGCAGCACCTCCGGCGCAAGAACGAATTGGCTTGTCGGTCCAAGATGCCCGCAACGGTTGCATTCGCCGACAGGCAGAACTGATCGAGACTGACGGGTGGGCATCTATCTCCCGATCGCGGAAATTTCCGTCAACGTCTTCGTCCTGCTGGCCATGGGTGCGGCGGTGGGCTTCCTGTCGGGCATGTTCGGGGTCGGCGGGGGCTTCCTCATCACGCCGCTCTTGATCTTCTACAACATACCGCCGGCGATCGCGGTCGCCACCGGCGCCAACCAGGTCATCGCCTCCTCCGTCTCCGGCGTCCTTTCGCACATGAAGCGGGGGACGCTCGACTTCAAGCTCGGTGGGGTTTTGCTGGCCGGCGGCATCATCGGCTCCACCGCCGGCATCTACGTCTTCGCCTTCCTGCGCCGCCTCGGCCAGCTCGACCTGTTCATCTCGCTGCTCTACGTCGTGCTGCTTGGCACCGTCGGCGGGCTGATGCTGGTCGAAAGCGTCAATGCCTTGCGTGCCACACGTAGCGGCGCGGCACCGGTGCTGAAGAAATCCGGGCAGCACAACTGGATCCATCGCTTGCCGTTGAAGATGCGTTTCAGGGCCTCAAAGCTGTTCGTCAGCGTCATCCCGGTGCTTGGCCTGGGCGCCGGCATCGGCTTCCTGTCGTCAATCATGGGCGTCGGCGGCGGTTTCATCATGGTGCCGGCGCTGATCTATCTCCTGAAAGTGCCGACCAATGTCGTTATCGGCACATCGCTGTTCCAGATCATCTTTACCTCCGCCTATACGACGCTGGTCCACGCCACCACCAACCAGACGGTCGACGTCGTGCTGGCCTTCTTGCTGATGGCGGGCGGCGTGGCCGGTGCGCAATATGGCGCCAAGGCCGGCCAGAGGCTGCGCGGCGAACAGCTCAGGGCCTTGCTGGCGGTGCTGGTGCTGGCGGTAGCGATACGACTGGCCATCGGTCTCTTCGTCACCCCGCCCAACCTCTATTCGCTGTCTGCCGCGGGCCTCAACTGATGAGGGCTCCGAACGCGTTCGCAACAGCCATTTTCCTGTCGCTGCTTGCGGCCGCCGTGCCGGCGAAGGCACAGGTCCCGCTGACGGAAGGCATCCAGATCGGGCTCTCCACCGACAATGTCTCAATCACCGCCGGCTTTTCCGGCGCCGACCTGACCATCTTCGGTTCGCTGGAAAATCCCGATCCACTCGTGGCGCGTCAGGGCCGCTATGATGTCATCGTCGTGCTCGAAGGGCCACCCAAACCGGTGGTGGTGCGCCGCAAGGACCGGGTGCTCGGCGTCTGGATCAATCTGGACTCCGAGACCTTCGAGAACGTGCCGGTGTCTTATTCGGTAGCGACGACGCGGCCGTTGCAGGACATCACCGAGCCGAACAGCTATAAGCAGCTGTCGCTCGGCGCCTCCAACCTCTACATGCAACCCGCCGATCCCGGCGACAGCCCGGCGACGATCGAGGAATTCACCGCTGCGCTGCGGGAGCGCAAGTCGGCGACCGGCCTCTACAGCGAGAATGTCGGTGGCGTGCAATTCCTCTCGCAGAACCTGTTTCGCGCCACCGTCAGGCTGGCGCCGAATGTTCCGGTCGGCACCCACAAGGCGCGCGCCTTCCTGTTCAAGAGCGGCCTGTTCATCAAGGAGAGCTCGGCCCAGCTCGAAATCCGCAAATCCGGCTTTGAACAGTCGATCTTCCGTGTCGCGCACAATTATTCCTTCCTCTACGGCGTCTTCGCGATATCGCTAGCCATGCTGACCGGCTGGCTCGGAAGGCTGATCTTCCGGCGAGACTAATGCATGTCGCCCAAAAGTAGGCCCCGGTTTTGGGAGAACGACATGCATCGAATCGAGAACCTAAAGCGCGTCGCCTGAATCCGTTCAAACGCGACGCGCTTTAGAACTTTTCCCGAAAAGTAGTTTCCCTTTGCGGGAGCATGCGGTAGACCGCGCTCCCCAGCCAACTGGCAGACACAAACAATTCGGTTCGGCAGAGCAGCCCGTCCCCGGGCAGCGCGCGATTTCTCGTGGCGCCTATCGGCTCGCCGACGACCAATACAGGAACTTGTCATGCGACCAGCCTTCGGCGGCATCGACTTCGGCACTTCCAATTCCACCGTGGGCGTGGTCAGGAACGGGCAGCCGCGCCTCGTCGCGCTTGAAGACGACCAGGTCACGCTGCCCAGTGCCGTGTTCTTCAACTTCGAGGACAACCGCACCTGTTTTGGCCGCCACGCCATCGCCAACTACACCGACAGCATCGAAGGCCGGCTGATGCGCTCGCTGAAGAGCGTGCTCGGCAGTTCGCTTGCGCACGAGAAGACCCGTATCAAGGCGCGCTCGATCGGGTTCATGGAAATCGTCGGCCTGTTCCTCGGCCATCTCAAGAAGAAGCTCGAAGCAGATGCCGGCGATGCCGTCGAGACCGTGGTGCTTGGCCGGCCGGTGCAATTCGTCGATGACGACGCTGAGGCCGACGCGAAGGCGCAAAGCGAACTCGAGAACGCCGCGCGCGCCCAGGGCTTCAAGCACATCGCATTCCAGTTCGAACCGATTGCGGCTGCGCTCGACTACGAGCAGAAGGTGGCGAGGGAAGAGCTGGCGCTGATCATCGACATGGGCGGCGGCACCTCGGACTTCTCGGTCGTGCGCGTTTCACCGCAGCGCTCCCGGTCGCTCGACCGCAAGGACGACATCCTGGCCAGCCGGGGCATCCATATTGGCGGCACGGATTTCGACCGGCTGCTGAGCATCGCCCATGTCATGCCGCAGCTTGGCTATTTGACGCCGACCAAGGACGGCAAGCGCAATCTGCCGGCCAGCTACTTCATCGACCTCGCGACATGGCAGCGCATCAATCTGGTCTACACCGCCAAGGCGATGACGCATCTGCGCCAGATCCGCTACGAGGCTGAGCGCGCCGACCTGGTCGACCGCTTCATCCACATCGTCGAGCACCGCTACGGACACGCGCTGGCGGCGCTTGTCGAAAAAGCCAAGATCGAGCTCACCGACAGCTCGTTCGCAGAGGTCGCGGTGAAGCTGCCGGGCGCGGAGTTCGCCGCCGAGATTACGCGCAGCGGGCTGGAAGCCACGATCGCCAGGGATATCGAGCGGGTCACAGGAACGGTGGCGCAGACCATCCGGGACGCTGAGGTCAGGCCATCCGATATCACCGCGGTGTTCCTGACCGGCGGATCGACCGCGATTCCGCTCGCCAGACGAGAGATCCTGTCGCTGGTGCCGCAGGCATCCGTCATCGAAGGCGACATGTTCGGCTCGGTCGGACTTGGCCTGGCGCTGGATGCTCAGCGAAAGTTCGGCTGAGGCTTTCTTGGAGCGGTTCTGCTTTACCGATCCGCGTTGGACTAGGCCATATGCACATAAACGCCGCAGGCGTGACGCGACGAAGGCCTGGACAGGGACTTACCCGCGCGTTGTCAAAGTCGAGAGCTGGTCAGTGTCGTAGCGGTTTCGCAAATCGGCGAGCGCTTTTGGGTCCGGCGCACCTTGCGCCGCGAGTTTGGCAAGTTCTTCGAAGTAGTGCTCGTGGCCAGGCGGAGAGACGGTCATCAGCACGCGCGCGGGCCCCTCACTGACATTCGTGATGTCGTGCGGTACTCCCGGTGGAATGAACAGATAGGTTCCGGGCGTTGCACGGATCGTCTTGTCGCCGACATGCCACGCACACTCGCCCTCGAGCAGGTAGAACGTCTCTTCCTGGACGCGGTGAACATGCCGTCCGGTGGCGAATCCCGCTGGGATCGTCCAGTCAAACATGCTCGTGTGCTTGGTATTTTCGCCGGTGACGAGGAAGACCATAGGTTGACCACGCAGCATGATACCCTTCTTCTCATCGGGCATGCGAATGACGGCATTGGCACTCATAGGATCCTCCTTTGACTGGGCGCTTACTTCTGGCAAGCACCTGTGCAACATTGGGCGTCGATGCCGGGAAGTCGTGAATTCGTTCCCAAAAATTTGCTAAAAGCGTTGGATGGCACTCGGAGGCGACCTTTATCAGTTTGGCCCGTTCCGTCTCGATCAGGTGGCGGGCATTTTGTACCACGGTGCCGAGCCGACCATGCTTGGGCAACGCGCCGTCTCGCTTTTGCGCTTGCTGCTCCAAAACGCGGGCGTACCGGTATCCAAGGACGCGTTGGTCGAGGCCGGCTGGGGCGAGTTGGCGGTTGCCGATAACAACCTAACGGTCCAGATCGCGGCCTTGCGCCGGGTATTGGCCAACGCAGCGAATGCTGAGAGCTGGATCGAAACACTGCCGCGACGCGGCTATCGCTATGTAGGACCGGCTGTTGCGACGAATGTCCCTGCATCCCGCATCGCGTTGGCGCTGACCTTGCCTGAGAAACCGTCCGTCGCGGTCCTGCCGTTTTCGAACTTGAGCGGAGATCCACAGCAGGAGTATTTCGCTGATGGAATGGTCGACGACATCATCACCGGCCTGGCACGCATAAACTGGCTTTTCGTAATCGCGCGAAATTCGACCTTCACCTACAAGGGCCGCGCCGTGGACGTGAAGCAGGTCGGCAGCGAGCTTGGCGTGCGATATGTCATCGAAGGCAGCGTGCGCAAGGCCGGCGGCAGTGTGCGCGTGACCGGTCAGATGATCGATGCATCGACCGGCGCGCATGTGTGGGCCGAGCGCTACGACCGCAGCTCCGAGGACATTTTCGCGCTTCAGGACGAGATCGCGCTATCAGCGGTGGGCGCGATCGCCCCGAGCATGCGAAAAGCGGAAATTGAACGCGTCAGGCGGAAGCGCCCGGAGAGTCTCGATGCCTACGATCTCGTGCTTCAAGCCCAGCCTGACGTTGACACAGGTATGCCGGCGCAAGTTATTAGAGCGCTGGCGCTTCTTGAGCGTGCCATCGCACTCGAGCCCGCCTATGCCCTTGCACATGGCAATGCCGCGATGTGTCATCATTGTTTGTTCCTTCGCGCCGGGCTGCAGGAGGTCAGCCGTACCGCTTCGATCCGGCATGCCCGATGGGCCATTGTTCATGGGCAAGATGATGCGCTCGCTCTGACATGGGCAGGGTTTTCGATCGGCATGGACGCGCATGATCGCGCCGCCGCATTCACAGCATTGGAAGCAGCCCTCGCCATTAGCCCGTCATCGGCGCTGACCTACATTCTTGGCAGCGTCATTCTCGGATGGGGCGGCGAAGCAGAGCGAGCGATAGAATGGAGCGAGAAGGGTATGCGGCTAAGCCCGTTCGATTCGTGGACTTGGGCCGCGTTTGACGCGCAAGCTATGAGCCATTTGCTGCGCGGGCGTTACGAAGAAGCCTGTCGTGCGGCATACAAGTCCGTTCAAGCCAATCCGGCACACAGCATCACCTATGTGCAACTAGCCGCTGCGCTCGCCAAACTCGGGCGGCTGGACGAAGCACGGGCGGCGGCCGCGCGCGTGCGCGAGCTTCAGCCGGGCTTTCGCTACAGCCGCCAGTTTGCTGGCGTGCGCTGCGCGCCAGCGCTCGCGGAAACTCTTGGAAGCGCGCTGCGGGACGCCGGATTGCCAGAGTGACGGTCGAGCGCCGAGGCGGACGGCGCTTGCGATGGTCCAACCTGGGTCATTTCGACGGACTCAGCGGGATTGACGCAGCATCCGCCTTGCCGCCGAGATGCGTCTTGAGCGCCATCTGGGCAAGGCTTGCCTGGCGATCGCGATGCGTGATCATGGCGAAGTCGCGCTTCGGCAATTCGAGCGGCACGGACCTGAGACTGCCTTCGGCCACTGCACGGGCCACGACAAGCTCCGAAATGATGGTGGCGCCGGCTCCCGCCTCGACCGCCTGGCGGATAGCCTCATTGCTCGGCAGCACCAGGAATATCTGGAGGTCGGCGAGCGAAATTCCTTCGCGGCGCGCCAGATCCTCCAGCACTTCGCGCGTGCCCGAACCGCCCTCGCGGATGATCCAGCGCAGGCCCTTGATGTCGGGGTGGCCGGGCGCAAACTCGGCGATCTCCGGATGCGAGCTGGCAACCACCAGCATGAGCCTGTCGACGTCGACCTTGGCGCGGCGCAATATGTCGGACTCGGTGCGCCCCTCGACCAGGCCGAGATCGGCCGCACCATCAAGGACATTGGCCTCGACCTGCCTGGTGTTGCCGATGGTGACGCTCAGCCTGACGGCCGGATAGGCTTCATGGAAGGACGCTAGCCGGCGCGGCAGCCAATAACTGGCGATGGTCTGGCTGGCGGCGATCGAGAGGCTGCCGGTGACCGTCTGCGAGACATGCTCCAGTACATTGCGCGCGGCAGCCGCCCGTTCGAGCACTGCCTTGGCTTCGGGCAGGAACCGGTGTCCGGTCTGGGCAAGCTCGATGTTGCGGCCAACCCGGTTGAACAGATGGACGCCATGTTGTTCTTCAAGCGCCCGGATGGCGGCCGACGCTGCCGACTGCGAAATGCCCAGCAGTTCCGCCGCCTTGGTCATATGGCCGCGCTCGGCGACGGCGACGAAAATCCGCAACTGGTCCAGGGTCATGGGCGCATTAAGAACCTATATCGATCGAATTTACAAGAACAACTGATTAGACAGATCGATGCCTTTATTCTAAGTTTTCTGGGGAGATTAGAACAAATTCGCCGAGATATCGCAGAGAGCAGAATGATCGGGCGGTTCAGATCCCTGTTTGCGCATTGGACCCGCGGCATAAGGCGACGGTTGGCGGGCGATCGCTATCATCCTGAAGAGCACTACATGCGCGGCCCCGGACCGAGGACACGTGCCAAATCCGTTGGCCGTACAGGCACCCCCGGATCATGATGCACAGACCGCCGCGCGGCGCGAATTCGGCACCATCGCAGCGCCCGCTTGCCGACACGCGCGCACCGGATGAAGGCGATGGCGTCGACACCTCGCCTGACGTTTCCGACAGCATTGCCAAGACCACCTGCTACATGTGCGCCTGCCGCTGCGGCATCGACGTGCACATCAAGGATGGCAAGGTCCGCTACATCAACGGCAACAAGGACCATCCGGTCAATCGGGGCGTGATCTGCGGCAAGGGCAGCTCCGGCATCATGCAGCACTACAGCCCGGCAAGGCTGAGGAAGCCATTGCTGCGCACCGGTCCGCGCGGCTTTGGCGAGTTCCGGGAAATCGAGTGGAAAGAGGCGTTTTCGATCGCGACGGAGCGGCTGTCGAACATCCGCCGGACCGACCCCAAGAAATTGGCCTTCTTCACCGGCCGCGACCAATCCCAATCCTTGACCGGCTGGTGGGCAAGCCAGTTCGGCACTCCGAACTTCGCCGCCCACGGCGGCTTCTGTTCGGTCAACATGGCGGCGGGGGGCCTCTACACGATTGGCGGCTCGTTCTGGGAGTTCGGCGAACCGGACTGGGACAACACCAAGTACTTCATGTTGTTCGGGGTCGCCGAGGATCACGATTCCAACCCGATCAAGATCGGTCTCGGCAAGCTCAAGGCGCGCGGCGCCAAAGTCGTCTCGATCAATCCGTGCCGGACCGGCTACAATGCGATCGCCGACGACTGGATCGGCATCCGGCCCGGCACCGACGGACTGTTCGTGTTCGCGCTTATCCATGAATTGCTCAGGGCGGGCCGCGTCGATCTCGATTATTTGCTGCGCTACACCAACGCTCACGTCCTCGTCATCCAGGAGCCGGGTGCGGCCGATGACGGGCTGTTCGTCCGCGATGCCGAGGGCAATCCGCTGGCCTGGGACAGGATGGCGAAGACACCGGTCAGCGCCACCGATGCCAGCGCGAGACCGGCGCTGACCGGCAGCTTCACGATCGACGGACGCCACTGCGTTCCGGTGTTCCAGTTGATCGCCGACCGCTACCTCGATGAGAGTTATGCACCGGACGCGGTCGCCGAGCGCTGCGGCATTGCCGCCGATACGATCCGCAGGATCGCCGCCGAACTCGCGCATGTCGCCTTCGAACAGACGATCGAGCTGCCGATCGCCTGGACCGACTGGGCCGGGCGCCGGCACGAGACGATCAAGGGGCGGCCTGTCTCGATGCACGCCATGCGCGGCATCTCGGCTCATTCGAACGGTTTTCATACCTGCCGCGCCATCCATTTGCTTCAGGTGCTGCTGGGCACGGTGGATGTGCCGGGCGGCTTCCGCTTCAAGCCGCCCTATCCCCGCTCCGCACCGCCCGGTCCGAAGCCGGCCGGCAAGACCATCAAGCCGATGACGCCGCTTGACGGCATGCCGCTTGGTTTCGTCTGTGGGCCGGACGACCTGCTGGTCGATGAGGCCGGTACGCCGACCCGTATCGACAAGGCCTATTCCTGGGACGCGCCGCTGGCGGCGCATGGCCTGATGCATACCGTCATCCGCAACGCCTGGGCCGGCGATCCCTACAGGATCGACACGTTGATGATGTACATGTCGAACATGGCGTGGAATTCCTCGATGAACACCGTCGAGACCATGGCCATGCTGACCGACCATGATGACGCGGGCGACTACAAGATCCCCTTCATCATTTATTCCGATGCCTATTATTCCGAGACCGTGCCGTTTGCCGACCTCGTCCTGCCGGATACGACCTATCTCGAGCGGCATGACTGCATCAGCCTGCTCGACCGGCCGATCAGCCATGCCGACGGACCGGGCGATGCCATCCGCCATCCCGTCGTCGAGCCGGACCGCGATGTCCGGCCGTTCCAGTCGGTGCTGATCGAACTCGGCGCCCGGCTCGGCCTGCCCGGTTTCGTCGATGAGGATGGCACGGCCAAGTACCGCGACTATGCCGACTACATCGTCAACCATGAGCGCACATCAGGCATCGGCCCGCTCGCGGGCTGGCGCGGCAAGGATGGGACCTCGATCGGCAGGGGTGAGGCCAACCCGGACCAGTTGCAACGCTACATCGACAATGGCGGCTTCTGGCATCACGATTTCGCTGACGACCAGCGCTACTACAAGATGGCCAATCGCTCCTATCTCGACTTCGCCGTGCAGATGGGCTTCATCCCCAAGGCGGAGCCAATCGTCTTCCAGCTCTATTGCGAGCCAATGCAGCGCTTCCGTCTTGCCGCGCGCGGTCATGGCCGCGCCTTGCCGCCCGAGGGCGATCGCCAGCGCATCGAGACCTACATGGACCCGCTGCCCTTCTGGTACATGCCCTTCGAAGAAGCAGCCGTCGACCTCGAAAAATATCCGCTGCACGCGCTGACGCAGAGGCCCATGCACATGTACCATTCGTGGGGGTCGCAGAATGCGTGGCTGAGACAGATCACCAGCCAGAACCGGCTGTTCGTGCATCAGCGGACGGCAGCAGATCTAGGTCTTGTCGATGACGACTGGGTGTGGATCGAAAGCATCAACGGCAGAGTGAAGGGACAGATCAAGCTGATCGACGGGGTGAACGAAAGCACGGTCTGGACCTGGAACGCCATCGGCAAGCGGCGCGGCAGCTGGGGGCTGAAGGACGACGCGGCCGAATCCAATCGCGGTTTCCTGCTCAATCATATCATCGGCGACCAGACTTCCGCCGATGCTCAGGGCAAGCGCTATTCAAACTCCGATCCGGTCACCGGCCAGGCGGCATGGTTCGATCTGCGCGTGCGCATCGTCAAATGCGCGGCCGAGGAAGCCGGCTTCACCGAGCCGCAGTTCGAGCGTTTTCAGCAGCCCCCGCATTTCGAACCCTCGCCCGACAAGCTGACCTTCGGTGCTGAATTCCGCCGGGCAAGAGAGGTGGCCGAATGACTTGTCTGCCCAGTCAAAGCGGCAAGAAACTAGGGCTAGTCATCGATCTCGACACCTGCGTCGGCTGCCAGGCCTGCGTCACCGCCTGCAAGGAGTGGAACACCGGCGGCCACATGGCGCCGCTGACCGACATCGACCCTTATGGCGGCCATGTCGACGGCGTCTGGTTCAACCGTGTTCACAGCTACGAGCACACCACCGAGATGGGCGGACGCACGGTCAACTTCCCGCGCTCCTGCCTGCATTGCGAGACGCCGGCCTGCGTCACCGTCTGCCCGACCGGCGCCTCCTACAAGCGGGCTTCAGACGGCATCGTGCTGATCGACGAGGACAAGTGCATCGGCTGTAAATTGTGTAGCTGGGCCTGCCCCTATGGGGCGCGCGAATTCGACACCGATGTCGGCGTCATGAAGAAGTGCACGCTGTGCGTCGATCGCATCTATAACGACAATCTGGCCGAGGAAGACCGTGTGCCGGCCTGCGTCGCAGCTTGCCCGACCAGCGCTCGGCATTTTGGCGACCTGGGTGATCCCCTGTCGGCTGTCTCGCAACTGGTGGCGGAGCGTGGCGGCGTCGACCTGATGCCGGAGCTCGGCTACCGCCCGACCAACAAATACCTGCCGCCGCGCGCCCATACCACGCGTGCCGCTTCGGTGGCCGCGCCGGCCCTCGAACCGGTGCGGGCCGAAGGCGGCTTCCTCGGCTGGGTCGACCGCATGCTTTCGAACTGATCATGCATCCAGCCTTCTCGGTCGTCTTCTTCACCACCGCCACCGGCGCCGGCTATGGGCTGCTCGCGCTGCTGGGCGTGCTCGGAGGATTCCAGATCATTCCACCCGATTTCTGGCTGGGCTTCATCGGCATGGGCCTGGCGCTCGGCCTGATCGCGGCGGGGCTGTTGTCCTCGACCGGCCACCTCGGCAGGCCCGAACGGGCTTGGCGGGCCTTCTCGCAGTGGCGCAGTTCGTGGCTGTCGCGTGAAGGCGTCGCCTCGGTCATAACCTTCATTCCCGCGGGGCTGTTCGGCATCGGCTGGGTGTTTTTCGGCAAGACCGGCGGCTGGGTCGGCATGGCGGGATTGCTGGCGGCCATCGGCGCGGTCGTCACCGTCTGCACCACGGGAATGATCTATGCGTCACTAAAGCCGATCGCCCAATGGCACAGCCGGTTCACGCTGCCAGCTTACCTCATCTTCTCGGCAATGACCGGTAGCGTGCTGCTGAACGCGCTGCTGCAGGGATTTGATCTTGGTTCGATAACCCTTCTGGTGGCTTCCATACTGCTGACTCTGCTCGGCTGGGGCTGGAAGCTGGCGACCTGGCGCTACAATGACGCGCTGGAGATTTCGACCACCGCCAACACCGCGACTGGACTTTCCGGCGGCACGGTGCGGTCGCTGGAATGGCCGCATACCGAGGAAAACTACCTGCTTAAGGAGATGGGCTTTCGCATCGCACGCAAACACAGCGTGCGGCTGCGCCAGATCGCACAGGGTCTGGCCTTTGCCTTCCCCGTCCTGCTGCTCGCGGCTACTTTCGCCCTGCCCTGGCCCTTCGCAGCGGCGCTGTCGGTGCTCGCCGCGATCGTGCAGTTCGCCGGCATGCTGGTCGAACGCTGGCTGTTCTTCGCCGAGGCGAAGCACACCGTCACTTTATATTACGGGCGGTAGAGACTACCGGCGGAAACACGCCTCAGCCAGGCCTCAGCATTGAGCGGGATATCGCAAAAATGCGGTCCGCGCCGAGCATGTAGGCCATCAGAGTATCCAGCCGGAACAGCCCGGCATAGGCGCGGTCGAGCACGTTGAGGGAGCCGGTATAGGCGCCGAAGGCCGGCATGATCATGCGGCCGCCATCCCCGGCAAAGCAGCGCCGCCGCACCGAACGGCCCCGCTGCACGATGCGAGCGCATGGATGCAGGTGGCCCGCTATTTCGCCCTCGACGCGCACCTTCGACGGCTCGTGCCGGAACAGCAGCGAGCCAATGGCGAGTTCGCGCACCGTTTCGCCCTGCAGGTCGGCGGGCGCTTCCGGATCGTGATTGCCGGCAACCCAGAACCAGTCGCGGCCTGACATCAGCGCCTCCAGCCGCTCGCGAAAGCTCGCATGCATGCGTCCGGCGCCGCCGCCATCGTGAAAACTATCGCCCAGGCTGATGACGATGGATGGCTGATAGTCAGCGATCACGGCCTGCAATCTCAGCAAGGTTGCGCCGGTGTCGTAAGGCGGAATCAGCGTGCCGCGCCTTGCCAGCGACGAACCCTTTTCCAGATGCAGGTCGGACACGGCCAGAAGCCTGAACTCGGGAAAATAGAGCACACCGCGCGGATCGCAGACGGCGCGCTCGCCGGCGATGCCGACAAGGTCGGCCTCGCCGATCAGCGATGTGCGCGCCAGCGAAAAATTCATTCCTCGACCATCCCCGGCCCCATTGCCTCCTCGACCAATGTCGCCGCATCCATAAGCAGCGTTTCATCGGCCTCGCCGTTCACCGGCATCTTGCCGATCTCAAGCATGATCGGCACGGCAAGCGGCGAAATCTGTTCAAGCGCCTTATGCACGATTCGACCTTGGATGCGCGAGAGCATGTCGGCAAGTCTGCTGACATCGAGCAGACCGGTCGCCGCATCCGCACGTGTCGCCTGCAGCAGGATGTGGTCCGGCTCATGGCTGCGCAGCACATCGTAAATGAGGTCAGTCGACACGGTGACCTGGCGGCCACTCTTTTCCTGGCCCGGATGGCGTTTTTCGATCAATCCCGAAATCAGCGCGCAGTTGCGGAAGGTGCGCTTGAGAAGCCAGCTGTCGGCCAGCCAGGCTTCGAGGTCATCGCCCAGCATATCCTGGTCGAAGAGTGCGCTGAGCGAAGGCTTCCGAGCTTTGAACATCGAGCCCATGTCGCCCAGTGACCATATCGCCAGTGCATAGTCAGTGGCGACAAAGCCGAGCGGCCTGGCTCCCGTCCTGTCGAGCCGGCGGGTGAGCAGCATGCCGAGCGTCTGGTGCGCTAGCCTGCCCTCGAACGGGTAGGCCACGAGATAATGGCGATTGCCGCGCGGAAAGGTCTCGATCAGCAGGTCGTGGCGTTTGGGCAGCACCGATTTGTCGGCCTGGAACCGCAGCCAATCGCCCACCTGCTCCGGAAGCTTCTTCCATCGCTGCGGGTCGTCCAGCATGATGCGGACCTGTTCAGCGAGATAGGTCGAAAGCGGGAACTTGCCGCCGCCATAATAGGGCACCTTGGCATCGCTGCCGGGCGCGTTCGACACGAAGCATTCATTCTCGCGAATGCCTTCGAAGCGCAGCACCTTGCCGGCAAACATGAACGTGTCGCCATGCGTCAGCGTTTCGAGGAAGGCTTCCTCGATCTTGCCGAGAACCCGGCCGCCGCGCGAAGCCGCGCCTTTGCTGCCGGCCTTGATGTAACGCACGTTGAGGGCCGGCACCTCGATGATGGTGCCGACATTCAACCTGTATTGCTGGGCAATGCGCGGATTGGACACGCGCCACAACCCATCCTTGTTTAGCCGGATGCGGGCATAGCGCTCATAATTCTTCAGCGCATAGCCGCCGGTGGCGACGAAGTCCACGACACGGTCGAATGTCGACCGATCGAGGCTGACATAGGGCGCGGCTGTTCGCACTTCCTCGAACAGATCATCGGCACGGAACGGCGCGCCGCAGGCGCAGCCCAGCACATGCTGGGCCAGCACATCGAGGCCGCCATCGATCAGCGGCGGTGTGTCCTGGGCGCCGAGATAATTGGCGTCGAGGGCAGCCCGGCACTCCAGCACCTCGAAACGATTGGCTGGGATGAGGATCGCCTTGGACGGCTCGTCCATGCGGTGGTTGGCGCGGCCAATGCGCTGCGCCAGCCGGCTTGCCCCTTTCGGCGCGCCGACATGCACGACCAGGTCGACATCGCCCCAGTCGATGCCGAGGTCGAGCGTCGAGGTGGCGACGATGGCACGCAGCGCATTCTCGCCCATCGCCTTCTCGACGCGCCGGCGCTGCGCAACGTCGAGCGAGCCGTGATGCAACGCGATCGGCAAGGTATCCTCATTGACCCGCCACAATTCCTGGAACAGCAGCTCCGCCTGGCTGCGGGTGTTGACGAACAACAGGGTCGTCTTGTGGCGCTTGATCTCGTGGTAAATCTCCGGCGTGGCGTAGCGCGCCGAATGCCCCGCCCACGGCACGCGCTCTTCCGAATCGAGGATGGAGATCTCCGGCTTCGCGCCGCCCGTGACGACGATCAATTCGGCCATCCCCGGGCTTGTCGACTCTTTGGGTGGATTCTGGCTGACCAGCCAGCGCCGCAACTCGTCCGGCTCGGCCACCGTCGCCGATAGCCCGATCGTCTGCAGGCCAGGGACAAAGCTGCGCAACCGCGCCAGCCCGAGCGCCAGCAGATGTCCGCGTTTCGACGTCACCAGTGAATGCAATTCGTCGAGCACGACGTAGCGCAGGTCCTCAAAGAAGCGCCTTGCATCGCCTGCTGCGATCAGCAGCGCCAGTTGCTCGGGCGTGGTTAGCAGAATATCGGGCGGCACCAGTTTCTGGCGCTGGCGCTTGTGCCCGGGGGTGTCGCCGGTGCGCGTCTCGATGGTGACGGGCAGCCCGATCTCCTCCACCGGCTTGCCGAGGTTGCGCTCGATATCGACGGCAAGCGCCTTCAGTGGCGAGATATAGAGCGTGTGGATGCCGCGATGCGCCTGGCCCGGCTTTCGCCTTGGCCGGTTCGCAAGTTCAGTCAGCGAGGGCAGGAACCCGGCCAACGTCTTGCCGGCGCCAGTCGGGGCGATCAGCAGGACCGACTGTCCGGCCTGGGCCTTCGACAGAAGTTCAATCTGATGGGCGCGCGGCGACCAGCCCTTTTCGCCAAACCATCGGATGAATGGTTCGGGCAGGGCGACGGTGGCATTCTGTTCGGCAAGGCGCGGCTGCTCTGTCACCTGCCAGAGGTAGCGCGACGGCAGTCAATCGCCAAGAAGAATCGGAACAAAAGGGGATCGTTCGTTCCTACGGCCGCCGAAACCCGGTCGGACCGCCATAGAGGTAGCCGATGCGGGCGACGGCATCCTTCAGTCCCTCGCGCGACACCAGCATGGTGTGGCCGTTGGCGTGGATCATGGTGTCGGCATCGGTCATAACGGCGACATGGCCCTTCCAGAACACCAGGTCGCCCCGCCGCAACCCTGAGAAATCAGGTCCCGGTTCCAGCGGCCCGCCGAGCGTCGTCGCCTGCATGTCGGTATCGCGCAGCACGTTCCTGCCGGCCATGCGCATCGCCAGTTGCACCAGGCCCGAACAATCGATGCCGAAGCCGGAAGTGCCGCCCCAGAGATAGGGTGTGCCGAGAAACATCTCAGCCACCGAAACGTAATCGGTGGCCACGTCACCGAGAGGCCGCAGATGACCTGCTATCAACGCTTCGCCGGAGGGCAGAACGGCATAGTGGGTGCCGCGTGTCTCGGCCGCATCCGTCACTGTCACCGTCGATCCCATCGACAATTGTCCTGAGATCGGAAACCGCAAATCGGGTCCAGGATAGAGAAAAGTGCGTGGTGCCGAGACGATGTGCGTGGGCGCATGTTCCCGCCCGCCCAGCATGGTATCGGCGACATAGCCGACATAGCCGTCACGTTCCGCCTGGACCCAGGCCCAGCCCTCAGCGACCTCGAAGACCAGGACATCGTCGCCGAACAGGGCTTGCGTGTTGACGCCGGCATCCGGCCGCGGCGCCTTGCGGATATCGGCCACGGCTGCAGTGATCCGCGCCGGCCGACCGGCAACGAAGCGGTCTGCGGCGACTTCGCCCTTCAGCCGTGCATCGGCGAGGTCGGAACGGAAAGCGTGAAGGCGGGCATCCCTGGCAGTCAAATCGGCAACTCTGAAATTAGATGGGTAACTCATGGGCCTTGGCGATGATATCATCGCCGAAGCGCTCGACAAAGAGAGCGCCCTCGACCGTGCGTCTGATCAGCACATTTCGCTTGTCGAGTTCGTCGCGATGGCGCGATACCAGTTTCAATGCGCCCATCGTGTCAAGCGCGCGCGTAATCACCGGCTTGGTGACGTTGAGGCGGGCAGCTAGCCCACGCACGGTATGTGGCGGCGGGTCGAGATAGATTGTGAACAGGATCGCGGTCTGGCGCATGGTCAGATCGGGTGCATCGTTGCGCACTTGCGACAGCATCACTTGCTGCCACAGTCGCAAGGCCTGGCTCGGGCGCATCGCAATCGACATCGCGCCAGCATGACAGCAAATTGTTTCGGTTCCGTTTCAGTTTCCGTAATTTGCCCGCTCTGCCTAACTCTATCAGCCAAAGCGCTTCGAGATGAGCCGCTCAAGCGCGCGGATGCCTTGTGCCTCGCCGCCAGCAGGACCATGCGGGCGGTCAGCAGGGTTCCAGGCGAAGATGTCGAAATGCGCCCAGGCCACAGTCTTTTCGACAAAGCGCTTCAGGAATAGTGCCGCCGTGATCGAGCCGGCAAAACCGTCCGCGGTGACATTGTTGATGTCGGCGATCTTCGACGACAGCTTTGAATCGTAAGGCCGCCATAATGGCATCCGCCACAGCGGATCCTCGACCGCAACAGAAGCCGCCGCGAGGTCGAATGCGAGCGTTTCGTCGCCGGTATAGAATGGTGGCAGGTCGGGACCGAGCGCGACACGGGCAGCCCCGGTCAGTGTCGCCATGTCGACCAGAAGCTGCGGCTCCTCCTCGTCGGCCAGCGCCAGCGCATCGGCGAGCACCAGCCGTCCCTCGGCGTCCGTGTTGCCGATCTCGACTGACATGCCCTTGCGGCTCGTCAGCACGTCGCCGGGCCGGAAGGCGTTGCCGGCAATCGAATTCTCGACCGCGGGAATGAGCACGCGCAGGCGCACATCCAGCCCTGCAGCCATGATCATCGAGGCCAGGCCAAGCACGTTGGCGGCACCGCCCATATCCTTCTTCATCAAAAGCATGCCGGACGACGGCTTGATGTCGAGACCGCCAGTATCGAAACAGACACCCTTGCCGACCAGCGTCACCTTCGGCGCGCCTTGCTGCCCCCAACGCATGTCGATCAGGCGCGGCGCGGCGGTCGACGCGCGGCCGACGGCGTGGATCATCGGGAAGTTCTGATCGAGAAGATCGTCGCCCTTGACCACCGAGACGTCGGCCTTGTGCCTGTCGGCAAGGGTCCGCACCGCCTTCTCCAGGTCTTCCGGGCCCATATCGCTGGTCGGCGTGTTGACCAGATCGCGGACCAGGAAAACGCCATCGACAATACGGCGAACCCGCCCGGTATCGACGCCGGCCGGCAGGCCGAAGCGCAGCGCCTTGCCAGGTTTCTTGCCATAGCGGGTGAAGACGTAGCCGCCGAGCATCAGCGCGATTGCAACGAGTTCCGGCTCGACCGGCGTCGAGGCGAAATGCCAGTCGCCTTCCGGAAGGGCTTTCGACAGCCCGCCCAGGGCGAGCGCGCCTTCGCCATCGCCGATACCGAAGAGGGCGCCGCCGAGCGCTCCTTTTTCGCCAGGCACGACCAGCGTCCTGCCTGCCTCGCCGGAAAAGCCATTGGCTCTTGCCCAGGCGACGGCCGCTGGCGCAAGACCGGCTGCGTCCAGACCGTCGCTGGCGACCAGATAGACCGGCAATGCGCCCGGCAATTTCTTCTCGACGAGTTCGACAGGCATTCGACGGTCTCCTGGTGTGGGCGCGCCCCGAGTCGGCGTTCTTAACTGTCCGTTAGGGTTAACAGAATATTTCTGCGAGAGGGAAGACGGCCACGCAATGGCCGCGCATGAATGGAGGCTTAGGTAGCCATGCCGACCAACAGCACGATCAATGCCAGGGGAAAGCGGCTCATCACCACGGCCCTTGCGCTGGCGCTCGCGGCGGGCGTCGCCGGTTGCGGAACCGACAAGCTCTCCACCGGCTCGATCGGGCGCACCGGAGGCAAACCGTTGGAACTCATGTCGGCCGGAGAACTGCACAATGCCACCGGCGCCCTTGGCCAATCCTACGCCAGGAACCCCAACGACAAGCGGATAGCGACCAATTATGCGGCGGCACTGCAGATGGATGGTGACGCCGACCAGTCGCTCGCCGTGATGCGCAAGCTGGCGATCGCTCTGCCGAAGGATCGTGACGTGCTTGCCGCCTATGGCAAGGCGCTGGCGGCCAACGGCCAGTTCGAGGCGGCGCTTGACGCCGTACGCCGCGCTCAGACACCGGAATATCCCGACTGGAGGCTGGTGTCGGCCGAAGCGGCCATTCTCGACCAGACCGGCCAGAAGGATAATGCGCGCCAGCTTTACCGCAAGGCGCTCGAACTCAAGCCGAACGAGCCTTCGGTGCTCTCCAACCTTGGCATGTCCTATGTGCTGGAAGGGGACCTGCGCACCGCCGAAACCTACATGCGCTCGGCCGCGCAGCAGCCCAATGCGGACAGCCGGGTCCGCCAGAACCTGGCGCTGGTCGTCGGGCTGCAAGGCCGTTTCGACGAGGCCGAGAAGATCGCCCGACAGGAACTCTCGCCTGAGCAGGCGCAGGCCAACGTCGCCTATCTCAGGCAGATGCTGGCACAGCAGAATGCCTGGAGCCAGCTCAAGGATCAGGACAAGTCAAAGTCCGCGACTAACTGAAACAACAATCCGCAAGGAAGTTGAATGAAAAAGGCCGCGCTGCATCCAGCGCGGCTTTTTCACATGTCGTACAGGGATTTGCCGCGCTGCTACTGAGATGCTGCCGGCGCCGGATGATCTCCGAAGATGCCGCGCTGACTGACCTGAATGCCGGCGGGGCCCAGAATGATGGCGAAAAGCACAGGCAGGAAAAACAGGATCATCGGCACGGTGAGCTTTGGCGGCAAGGCGGCGGCCTTCTTCTCGGCCGCATTCATGCGCATGTCGCGACTTTCGGCGGCAAGCACGCGTAGCGCATGCGCCACCGGCGTGCCGTAACGCTCGGCCTGGACGAGTGCCTGCGACACCGACTTGACCGAATCCAGTCCGGTGCGACTTGCCAGGTTCTCGTAGGCCTGCTTGCGCTCCGGCAGATAGGAAAGCTCGGCATTGGTGAGGATGAATTCTTCCGCCAGCGGCACCGATTGCGCGCCGATCTCATCGGCGACCTTGCGCAGCGCTGCTTCCACCGACATGCCCGATTCGACGCAGATCAGCATCAGATCGAGCCCATCCGGCCATGCCATCTGGATTGACTGCTTGCGCTTGGTGGCACGGTTGTTGACATAGACGACCGGTGCGTAGAAGCCGCCATACGCAACGAGGATACAGACGAACAGCCGGATGACCAATGGCTTGTCGGGCAACGCCCCGAGCACGAAGATGTAGATTGTGGCCAGCGCAAAGCCGACAAAAGGAAGTACCAGACGGAAGAAAAGAAACCGCGTCAGCGGATTCTGGCCCCGAAACCCGGCCACTTTAAGTTTCTGCAACGTGCCCTCGTCGGCGAGCGCGCGCCTCAGATCCAACCGGTCGACAATGTTGCGCATGCCAACAGACTGTTCCTCGCGCAGGCCCTTGCGACGGCGATCCGCCTCGACGGCAAGCCGGGCGCGCTGTTTGGCACGCAATTCGTCGCGTTCCAGCGCAACGGTTTTCATGCGTGACTTGAGCTGGTTTCCGCCAAACGCCGGCAGCAAGGTGAAGAAGGTCGCAAACACCGCTATTCCGACCAGCAGCGCGATCAGGAAGCTTGGATCCGTCAGGGTTTTGACAACTTGCTCGGTCATGCCAGCATCCTAGACTTCGAAGTTCATCATCTTGCGCATCACCAGGATGCCGATCGACATCCAGACCCCAGCGCAACCAAGGATCAGATTTCCGACGCTGGTGGTGAAAAGCGGCATCAGGTAGGCCGGGCTCGACAGGTAGACGAGAAAGGCGACGATGAAGGGCAGCGCACCGATGATCGCGGCGGACGCCTTGGCTTCCATCGACAGCGCCTGCACCTTGGCCTTCATCTTCTTGCGATCGCGAAGCACGCGCGAAAGATTGCCCAGCGCCTCGGAGAGATTGCCACCGGCCTGCGACTGAATCTGGATGACGATGCCGAAGAAACCCGCCTCCGTGCAAGGCATGGTTTCGGGCATGCGCAAGGTTGCGTCGGGGATCGAGAGGCCCATCTGCTGTGAATCGACGATGCGACGAAACTCGGCCTTTACAGGCTCGGGCGATTCGTTGGCGATCAGGCGCACGGCATCGTTCAGCGGCAGGCCGGATTTGACCGCGCGCACGATGATGTCGAGCGCGTTTGGAAATTCGTTGAGGAATGCCTTGACCCGACGCGCGCGACGAAACGAGACGAACCAGCGCGGCAGGCCGAGCGCCCCGGCCAGCAGCACGCCAGGCAAGGCGAGCTTCGGCGCTCCGGCCACAAAGGCGGCCATGGTCAAAACGAGGCCGCATACGGCGGAATATACATAGAAGCGCTCTACCGTGGTCTTCAGGCCGGCCTGGCGGAGTTGGACCTTCAGCGGCGGTTTCTTGACGGCGCTGTCCTTGGTTCTCTGCTTTGCGTCGAGCTCGTTGAGTGAATCCTGAACCGACTTGCGCCGCTTGGTGGCTTCCGCCGCGCGATCGCGCGAGGCCTTGACGACCGAGCGATCCGTCTCGGCGGTCCTGATCGTTTCGAGCCGCTTGCCGACCTGTTTCTCGTTGCTGATCCGAGTGAACAGAAATGCATAGGCGACGGCGCCGGCGCTGAAGCCGGCGAGTACGACAAACGCCAGTACTGTGCCGTCAAATCCAAACATTGGCTCGAACCCTTACGCCCCAAGATGCGTCAGTCAGCGCGTTTCTCCATCGCCTCGAGCGCAATGGCGAGGCGCTGCTCCTCGCCATAGTAGCGGGCACGGTCCCAGAAGTGCGGACGACCGATGCCGGTCGATACATGTTCTCCCAGCAGCCTGCCATTGGCGTCCTCGCCCTTGATGTTGTAGAGGACGATATCCTGAGTAATGATGACGTCGCCCTCCATCCCGATCACCTCGGTGATGTGGGTGATGCGGCGCGATCCGTCGCGCAGGCGTGCCGCCTGGATGATCACGTCGATGGAGCCGACGACGATTTCGCGCACTGTCTTCTGCGGCAGCGAATAGCCGCCCATGGCGATCATGGATTCGATACGGTTCAGGCATTCGCGTGGGCTGTTCGAGTGGATCGTTCCCATCGAGCCGTCATGGCCGGTATTCATCGCCTGCAGAAGGTCGAACACTTCGGGTCCGCGCACTTCGCCGACGATGATGCGCTCGGGCCGCATGCGCAGGCAGTTCTTGACCAGGTCGCGCATCGTCACTTCACCCTCGCCCTCCAGATTGGGCGGGCGGGTTTCAAGGCGCACGACGTGCGGCTGCTGCAATTGCAGCTCGGCCGAGTCCTCGCAGGTGATGACGCGCTCCTCGCGGTCGATATAGTTGGTCAGGCAGTTTAGCAGCGTCGTCTTGCCCGAGCCGGTACCGCCCGAGATGACGATGTTGCAGCGAACCCGACTGATGATCTTGAGAACTTCGGCGCCCTGCGGCGAGATCGCGCCGAACTTGACCAGCTGATCGAGCGTCAGCTTGTCTTTCTTGAATTTGCGGATGGTGAGCGTGGCACCGTCGATGGAGAGCGGCGGCGCGATGACGTTGACGCGTGAGCCGTCGGGAAGGCGGGCGTCGCAGATCGGGCTGGACTCGTCGACACGACGGCCAACCTGGCTGACGATCCGCTGGCAGATGTTGAGCAGCTGCTGGTTGTCACGGAAGCGAACGCCGGTCTGTTCGACCTTGCCGTTGACTTCGATGTACACGTTCCTGGAGCCATTGACCATGATATCGGCGATGTCGTCGCGGGCGAGCAGCGGCTCGAGCGGCCCATAGCCGAGCACATCGTTGCAGATGTCCTCGAGCAGTTCCTCCTGCTCGGCGATCGTCATCGCGAAATTCTTGATCGCGATGATGTCGTTGACGATATCGCGGATTTCCTCGCGCGCGCTTTCAGGATCAAGCTTGGAAAGTTGCGACAGGTCGATGGTGTCGATAAGCGCGGAGAAGACCTGGCTCTTGGTGTCGTAATAAGTCTCGCTCTTTTCGCGCTGTGCCCGCTTCGGCTCAGGCGCTAATGGCGGCGCCTCGACCGCACGGCGCGCTGGCGGCGCGACAGGTGCGCTTGGCGCAGCCGCAGGCCTGGCCAGAACCGCCGTGTCCGTGGAACTTGCAGCCGGCGGCGCAACAGGCGCTGGTGCTGGCGGGCGAAATTCCGGCGTGAACCGGTTGCCGTCGTCGCTGCCTCTTTTACCAAACATGATCGACTACCGATTCCACTGCTGAAGCGTCACTTCTTGTTGCGCGAAAGCTTGCCGAGCAAATTGCCAAGCCCGGCCTTCTTCTTGGCCTTGATTTCGCTGCGCCCGGTCAGCACATGCGCCATTTCGTTGATCATTGCGACAACCGGGTTCTTGGCATCCATTTCGCCGAGCATGCGTCCGTTGTTGGCGGCATTGCCGAAGAGCAACGGATCAAAACCAATGACCGACATTGCCGACAGGCCGAGCGGCTCGGCGAAATCGGACGGCGAAATCTCCGGGCGCTTCGGGACGCCGGCCTGGTTGATGATCAGCTTCGGCGGCGGATCGTTGGGACGAAGCCGCTTCAGCATGTCGACGAGGTTCTTGGTGTTGCGCAGATTGGCCAGTTCCGGCGTCGCCGTGATGACGATCTCATCGGCCTTGATCAGGGTGTTCTTGGTCCAGCCCGTCCAGACATGGGGAACATCGAGAACCAAAAGCGGCACGCTGCGCTGAGCGGTGTCAACGAGCTGCGTGAAGGCCTCGGGATCGAAATCATAGACCCGATCGAGTGTCGAAGGCGCTGCCAGCAGCGACAAATGCTCGGCGCATTGAGTCAGCAGCCGGTCAAGATAGACTTCATCGATACGCTCCGGCGAAAACACCGCCTCGGCGATGCCTTGCGCCGGATCCTGGTCGAAGTTGATGTTGGCCGTGCCGAAAGCCAGATCGAGATCGGCAACGACCACTTCGGATTTGAACAGGGTCGACATCGCCCAGGCGACATTATGGGCAATCGTCGAGGAGCCGACACCACCCTTGGCGCCAACAAAGGCGATCGAGCGGCCGAGCGGCTCGGCTTCCGGATCGATGAAGATCGACGATATCACGCTGACGATGTCGGCCATCGACACCGGCGCGATCACATATTCGGAAATGCCGTTGCGGATGAGTTCGCGGTAGAGGCCGACATCATTGTAATGACCGATCACCACCACCTTCGAGGTCGGATCGCAATATTCCGAAAGCTGGGCGAGTTGCTCCAGCAATTGCTTCGGTTCGCTGCGCGATTCCAGCAGGATCAGGTTGGGCGTCGGCGCCGATTGGTAGAATTCTATTGCGGTGGGGACGCCGCCCATATGGACCTTGAGATGCGCCTTCGTCATGCGGCGGTCCTCGCCGGCGCGCTCGACCGGATTGGCAACGCCCTCGGTCTCGCAGAATGCCTGGATCGAGATGCGCGGGATCGGCCGCAATGCCTGCATCGCGGCAATGTCCTGCTGCGAGGTATCGCTGCCATCCACCGGGGCATCGTAGGCAAGATTGCTCATCGTCATGCTCTTTTCCGTGGCCTGTTCAATCCGAGACTGGCGGCTCAGTACGTCACTTCCGAATTGCCGAGGAACTCGTCCGAAATGCCTCTTGCACGATAGACATCGATCACCGCGCCGCGATTTTCAGCATCGATTGTGGAGGGCTTGCGCGGGCCGAGCAGATCGGCCGGATTGGCCATCTGGGCGGCAAGATTGTTCTGATAGGAGCAGCCGAAATCGGCATAATGCTTGTTTTCCGACGTATTGACGAGATCGTCGGGCCAGCGTCCGCATTTGTCGGTCTGGGCTCTCACCGAGATATAGGAGACGCGAACCGGGGCGGATGTCTCGCTCGACCCGGCCTGATAGGCGACCACGACGATGCGGTTGCGCTTGATGCCGCTGGCGACTGCGAGCCTGGCGAAATCACGGCCGGCCGCCGTCGCGGCAACCTCGTTGGCCGAGCCGCTCGGAACCTGGATCGTCAGCGTCGGGGCGGCGCTCTTGTCATAGCCGTCGAGAAAGCCAAGAAGCGTATCGCGCTGCGAGCCGGTCATGCCGCGGTCACCGGCCCCGACAGGCAGGTCGATCTTCTGGTTCTTCTCCGCGATCACGATTGGATGGTTGGTGCGATAGTCATCCGGGATGGCGCCGACCGTGATGCTGTCGCGATGGGCGCAGCCGGCAAGCAGCGCCGCCATTGCAACCGCCACGACCGGAACGGCTCGCCGGCTGACCTGCGAACTGCCAAAGCGCATCCTTGTGGCGATGGTGCTTGCCTTCAATGCTGACTGAGACATGTCCGCTTCCCCGCTTACTTGTAGATGAAGCCGACGACGCCGTGGTAGCGGCCGTTGGGCTTGTCGGTCTGCATGGTGCCGTAGACGCGATTGACGCGGCCGAGGAACATGGCGGCGCCGTCGCTGGCGGCGTTGAAATTGTCGTCTGGCTTGGCAAGGTCGTTGCGGGCGACCGGTTTCACCAGATAGGGCGTGATGATGATGACGAGCTCGGTCTCGTTGCGCACGAAATCCCTGCTGCGGAAGAGCGCGCCGAGCACCGGGATTTTTGTCAGCCCGGGCAAGCCGTTGACGGCTTGCCTGACATCGTCGCGAACCAGGCCGGCGATCATCATGGAGCCACCAGATGGCAGTTCCACCGTGGTGTCGGCGAGACGCTTGCGAAGCGAAAGGGCGTTCATGCCGGCGCTCGCCACGCCTTCGGACAACGATACGGATCCCTCGGTTGTTGGTTCGGAAACGGAGGTTCGGACTTTCAGGCTTATGCGGCCGGGAGACAACACCACCGGCTGGAATTCCAGGCCGATGCCGTACTCGATCTTTTCGACAGTGTAGGTCTTCAACCCAGTCTGGTTGTCGGTGGATACCTTCTGGTCGACGTTTGACACCATGTTGTATTCACCACCGACCTTGAAGGTCGCCTTCTCGCCGGAAACCGCGGTCAGGGTCGGCTCCGCCAAGGTCTTCATGACCCCGGACTGCTCCATGGCGTTGACATAAGCCTGCAGCCCCGACGCGCCGATCTGAAAGCCCGAGTTCGACAGCTGCTTGCCGAGACCCATGAAATTATCGCTGATCGCGCCGTAGCTGATGCCGTTGCTGCCACCGCTGCCGACCATGTTGACGCCGAGCTGCTTCATCACCGAACGGCTGACTTCGGCCACCGTCACCTTCAGCGTGACCTGATCGTCGCCGATGATCTGGAGTAGGTTCACGATCTTGCTGGTGCGGCGCTCCTGGTCCGGATTGTTGATGTCAACACCGCTCTGGGCCGAACCGCCGGCCGCCGTCTGCGAATATTGGCCCGTCGTCGCTTCACCGCCCGAAACGAAGATCGTCGCCAGGTCGACCGCGCGTTTTGCGTCCAGCGGCGTATCGACCGTTCCGGTCAGGACGACGTTGTCATTGAGCAGTTCCACCTTGATGGCCGACGTTGGGAGGAAGCGCCTGATATAATCCTCAAGGCCGGCAACGTCGCGTTCGACGGCCAGATCCAGACTGACGATCTGCTCGCCATTCGGGCCGAAGACAAAGATGTTCGTCTCGCCAACCGCCTTGCCGAACAAGTAGATGCGCCTTGCGGTGCGGGTCACCGCATCGGCCACCGCCGGGTTGGCGACGAGAATGTCATAGGCATCGCTCGGCAAATCGATGACCACCGACTTGTTGAGACCGAGCTTGACGCGCTGGGTGGCCGTCGATGCCGTGACCTGAGCGTTCTTTGCCTCGACAATGCTGCCTTGCACATTCGTTCCGACGAGCAGCAGGCCGAATGCCGCGGCTACAATTGCCGGCAGTTTACCACTTAGCCTCATTTCCTTGCCCCTACCTCGGAAACTTCGCCCGACTTGATCAGCCTCACCGTTCCCCTGCGGCCATTGCCGGAAACGAGATAGTCGGCCTCACCCAGATTCTTTTCCTGCGTGTCCGCGACTGCCCGCAGCGCCAGGGTCAAGCGATCGGCCATTTGTTGGGCAACGGTGATGATCTCTGCCTGCTTGGGCGTCAGTTCCAGCGTGGCCGTCTGGCCCACCCTGGTTTTCTTGCCTTCCTCATCCTCCTGAATGGTCTGGTCGATGGCCAGGACGCGGATGTTCTTGAGGATGGTCTCGGTGTTGAAACCGGCGCCAGCGGCGCTGGCATCGGCCCTGCGGGTCATGATGACATCGACGAAATCGTTCGGAAGAATGAAGCCGCCGGCCGACGTGTCGGCCGAGATAGCCGTGGCGACCGCCCGCATGCCGGAAGGCAGGATCGACGACATGAAGCTCTGCCCCTCGCCGATCAGCTTGGAACGCCGCAGAGGCTCTCCGGCATACATCGCCACACGGGCAACGGAACTCTTCAGCTTCTCCAACGCCTCGGGCTCAGCGGCGCGGGTGATGAAATTCGCATTGACGCCGTCGGCGGGCCAGGATTGCCAGGCGATGTTGCTCTCGATCGGGCTGCCCATCGGAACGTCGCCCGAAAGCACAAGCACATCCTGCAGAGCCACCGCAGGGGCCTGAGGGCCGGATTCGACGACGACCTGGGGCGGCGGTGCCACCATGTTTTTCGCGACATAGCCCGCGCCACCCGCCGCGGCCACCGCCACGCTCAGAATTATCAATCGCGATGCTGGCATCTGTCCGAACCCTTGCCCTGGCAAACCACGTAGCCAAGCCGGACTTTGCAGCGGCAATCGTCAAAACAAGGTTAATGTAATGCTTACGATCGTGATTAATTTAAGGTTTACATAAATTAGCCGGAACGCGCCCTGACCGGCCAAAATGGCCGGGCCGGCGCTGTTTCGAGCCGGTTGCGGCAATGCAGGCAGATAATAAAAAAGATCGTGCTCAGGCCGCCAGCCTGGTGAGCGCCCATACCATCAAGGGCGAATCTGGATAGGTCAGCAACCCGCCAAGGCCTAGCGCGACGCCGTAGGGAACGCCCTTTGCCTCGTCGGCGAAATGGCGCAGAAACGGATTCTGGCCGGTAACGGTCGCAAGCAACGACTTCCGGTAGATGATGATCGCGAGCGTCAGCAGGCCGCCGATGATCGTCGAGGCCACGAGATACTCGACGAGATTGACGTTGAGACCCATCCACATCGCGGTGGCTGCCAGAAGCTTGGCGTCGCCGCCGCCCATCCCGCCCATCGCAAACAAGCCAAACGTCACTGCAAGGACCAGCGCGCCGGCGGCGAAATGTCCGCCATAGGCAGCCCATTCCATACCCGTCAGAGGCGCAACCAGCGCAAAGACAACGACGAGCAGCACCGGCACGCGATTGGCGATCGTCATCGACAGCATGTCAGAGATCGCGGCAAACAGCATGCAGAACGGAAAAACCACGAAGATCAGGGCTTCAAGCATCGGCGCTATGCCTATTGTCGGCTTTCACGGGGCTTAACCTAGATATGTTCGATTAACGATTGATGAGGGCCGGCCGAAAAAACGAGTGATGTTGGCAGCGGCATGGAAAAAGGGCCGCCAAGCGGCGGCCCTTTTCCAAAACACAATCCAAGTGCGCTCGGCGACAAGGCCGATCAGCTGCCGCTCGGCGCGGAGTTCAGGGTGGTTCCGATGGCGGTGAACTTAGCGTTGAGCGCGTTGCCGAGCGTGCCGGCGCCAGTGATGATGGCGAGCGCGATGAGAGCGGCGATCAGACCATATTCGATAGCGGTCGCGCCGGATTCGTCCTTCACAAAACGTGCGATGAGATTAGACATTCGAGAGCTCCTACTCCACGTGTTACAGCACTTCCGTCAACTTCTGTGATGGTCGATCGGATGCTGCCAATCTAGGGAGAAGCTCTTTCGATCGGCTTAATAAACAGCCTTACCGATTCCTTTCCCGGTTCGAACATATTGCGTGGTTAACTTCGGGCTAAAGTGCCGCCGAACCTTCCAATCCCGGTTTTGGCGGGCTTGCGGCCCGACCCGGACGTGCCTCGCGGGCACCCTTGCTGGCCATGACACCGTTGGCAGCACCGCATGCTTAACCGTTGGTTCACCAATCTCGTTCATGTTCCGTTGATCAGTCTGCTTGCGTGGAGCGCCTCAATGGCCCAGCCGAGATCGTCAATCGTGATTGCCGCGCTTCTTGCCGCCACTACCTTCGTCGCGCCAGCCATGGCCGGCGCCGGCATCGAGGTCACGATGAACCAGGCCAAGATCGTCAAACTGTCGCGCCCCGCCGACACAATAGTGGTCGGCAACCCGGCAATCGCCGACGCTTCCGTGCAGGATGCCTCGACGATCGTGCTGACCGGCAAAGGCTTCGGCGTCACCAATCTGGTCGTGCTCGATGCGGATGGCAGCCCAATCGTCGACGAGCAGGTTACCGTCATGCGGCAGGCTGCCTCGTCCGTGCGTATCTATAGGCGCGCCGAAATCCAGACAATGTCCTGCACGCCCTATTGCGAAAGCTCCTACAAGAGCGATGCGGAGAAGTCCTCCGAAGCTGAAATGAGTGTCAGCCACTAGGATGGTGCAGCTGAATGCCGTTCAGGTTATCGCCTGGTTAAGAAGCCAACGCCGACTTTAACGATCATCCAAACCGGAACTCAATCGGTTTGCGCTAATGCTCCCTCCGAGACCGCATAGAGACCGGCAGGATCAGACATGAGCATGGAATTCGGCTCCGCAGGCGAACACAAGGCGAGACGCCCAAGTTTTTTCGGCCGTTTTCTGCGCGACCGGCGCGGCGCCACGGCAATCGAATTCGCAATCCTTTCGGTCCCGTTCGCGCTGCTTGTCTTTGCCATTCTGGAAAGCTGCATCTCGTTCGCCAGCCAGGAAGTGATGGCCAACATCACCGATGATGTCGCGCGCCAATTGCGCACTGGCCAGTTGAAGGCGGCCGACGTCTCCAAAGACAGTTTGACGACCACGATCTGCACAAAACTGGAGATCATGGTCTCGCAGGATTGTCCCAATCAGCTGCAAGTGGATCTTCGCCAATATACGACGTTCGCCGACGCGGCCGCGGCCGGCTTCAAGATCCAGGGCGGCCAAATCATCCTGACGAACGGCACCGCCGAGCCGCCCTTTGCTGTCACGTGGGGGGCGGCGGGGTCGCGGAACATGCTTCGGGTCTTTTACAAATGGCCTATTATGACCGACCTGTTGGCGCAGTCGATGGGCGGCAACAAGACGCTGCATTTCGCATCGGTAACCTGGCAGAACGAGCCGTTCGACAACTGAGTTCGAGGCGGATGCACGAGCAGCAAGAAGAAAAAAGGCAATGGGCATGATGCGTGCGGGGGCACATCTTGGGATTACGGGAATTTGGCGGAAAGCAAGTCGATTCTGGTCCGATCGCCGCGGCATCGCGGCAGTCGAATTCGCCTTGATCATGCCCATTCTGCTGATCATGTATTTCCTGACAATGGAGGCGTCACAGGCCATCGAGACCAGTAAGAAGGTCAGTCGTATCGGCAGCATGGTGGCTGATCTCGTCACCCAGCAGACAAGCGTCCTCAAAGCCGACATCGACGGCATCATGAAGATCGGCTCCGTAACCCTTCAACCCTACAACCGCTCGAACCCGAGCATCACCATAACGGCAATACAGGTCTCGGCCGACGGGACGAGGGCATTGGTGGTATGGTCGCGCAAGTTGGTCGCAGGCGTCGCCGGCCCCGGCGCCGCCGCGACCACGGAGACCACGGTTCCAGCACCGCTCATGGTCGCCAACACCTTCCTCATCCGTGCCGAAAGCAATCTTGGCTACATCCCGGTCATCGCCTGGACGGCGAGCGACCAGCAGAAGCTCGGACTGACCTCGGCTTTCAGCAACATAACGATGGGCGAAACCTATTATCTGCGTCCCCGCAGAAGCGTGGCGGTTACTTGCAGCGACTGTTGAACCATGACGGCCAGGCAGTTTGCAGAACCGCTCCGGCTCTTAATCCACCGCGATTGCAGGTGAGAAGCCGTTACGCAGATTTTCCGTTTTGGAATTGCGCTACTGCTGCTGACTTCTGCCCGAGACGAAGCGCACAATAGAAGCGGCCATCTCGTAGTCCTTTGGGGCAACGGCAGCGAAGCCACCGGAATGTTTCTGTTCCAGGAGGTGGTAAATGTCCGGAGTCGTCGACCTGAGGTTGGTGAGGAACACGGTGAGCCGTCGCTTGGCTTCAGGGTCGAGATCGCTGCGCACCGCGTGGGGACCATATCTCAGCAGGCCAGACGTCCATACGACCCGAAGTTCCGCCGCTGAAAGGCCTGCCGCTTCGAGCCTTGCCTGCGTGCCCGATGCTTCCGGCTGGCCGTCGGCCGCGGCCGTCACCCAGCCGAACAGACCATCGGCCCTGCCATCGATCAGCATCGTTTCGGCCGCCGCAGCCGAGTCGGCGCGGACCAGAAACGGTGCATCTTCCGCGACCTTGCGGCCTTCTTCGGCCAACGCCACCAGTGGCAAGAGAGAACCGCCGACACTGTCAGAAGGCGCAATGGCGATGCGATGGCTCTCCATCGCCGCCAGATTGGGCAGCTTGCCGTCTCGGGTCAGCAGAACGGAGCGGATACCGGTCGCGCCGTCGGAATCGACCGCAGCCACAAGGGGCTCGATACATAAGCAGCGCTGCGAGGCCGTCGCATAGGCGGTCGCCGAATAGATCGCGTATTCGATTCGGGCATTGGCCTGCGCCTCGATCAGCGCGGCATAGTCGCGGGCAACTACAAACTCGACCTTCATGCCCAGAGCCTTGGTGTAGGCGTCAGTCAACACAGCCAGCCCCGGAACGGTATTGCCGGCGCCTGGCTCGGCAACGATGCCGATGCGAAACGTGCCGATATCGTCGCGCCAGTCGGCATGTGCCGGATTGGACCAGAGCGTGGCCTGCACCAGCATGAGAGCAGCAGTCGCCTTCAGTGCAACACTCCGAACCGCCGTCTGTTTTCCTCGACCCATGCCCATCCGACGCACCGTTGCGACATGCACTCCTTGTTTGTGCCTGTCGTTGCCCAAAACCGCTGCGCGCCTTTGGCGACCACTGGACTATCGCGCCAAGCCGTTGCCGTTTGGTTTCCGAATTGCCAATGAAGTCGCGGAACCCTATGTCTGGTCGTTCAAACTGGCAACAACTCGATGGCGCGCGCTTTCCTCTTCGTTCTGGACTCCTTCGGCATCGGTGGCGCCACCGACGCCGATCGCTACGGTGATGCCGGCGCCAACACATTCGCGCACATCACCGAGGCCTGCGCCGAAGGCCGCGCGGATCGCGAAGGGCTTCGCAGCGGACCGCTGTTTGTCCCCCACATGGCATCGCTCGGGCTTGGCAAGGCTGCCGAAACCGCGACGGGACTAGGCTTTGCCAGTAGCGGGACAGATCTGCTCGCCACTGCCTTCCACGGCGCCGCGCAGGAGGTTTCAAGCGGCAAGGACACACCGTCGGGCCATTGGGAAATCGCCGGCCTGCCGGTGCGCTTCGACTGGGGCTATTTCCCGGATACGGTTCCCGCCTTTCCGGCCGAACTGACCGAGGCGATGATCCGCGAAGGCAAGGTGCCGGGCATTCTCGGCAATTGTCATGCGCCGGGCACCCAGATCATCGAGCGGCTTGGCGAGGAGCACATCCGTACCGGCATGCCGATCTGCTATACGTCTGTCGACTCGGTGCTGCAGATCGCCGCGCATGAAGTCCATTTCGGCCTCGAGCGGCTTTATGAATTCTGCAAGGTGGTGCGCAGGCTGGTCGACCCACTGCGGATCGGACGGGTTATCGCGCGGCCTTTCATCGGCGAAACCGCCGCCACTTTCGAGCGAACGTACAACCGCCATGACTACGCCGTGCCACCGCCGGAGCCGACGCTGCTCGACCGGCTGACGGCGCGTGGTAGCCGTGTCATCGCCATCGGCAAGATCGGCGACATCTTCGCCCATCGTGGGATTTCGCAAGAGCGCAAGGCGGCGGGCAACATGGCGATGTTCAACGAGGCGCTGGGCGCGATGGATGATGCCGGCAACGGTGACCTCGTCTTCGCCAATTTCGTCGACTTCGACACCGAATTCGGCCATCGCCGCGACGTTGCAGGCTATGCTGCCGCGCTCGAAGCCTTCGACCGGCGACTGCCGGAAGCATTTGCAAGGCTGCGGCAGGGCGATCTTCTCATCCTGACGGCCGATCACGGCAACGATCCGACCTGGCGCGGTACCGATCATACGCGCGAGCGCATTCCGGTGATCGGCACCGGACCGGGTTTCAAGGGCGGCGACATCGGGCTGAGAACGACATTCGCCGACATCGGTGAAACGGTGGCCGAGCATCTTGGGCTGGCGCACGGCCGTTACGGCACTTCCTTCTATACGGCGATTGGCGGCCATGCCTGAATTGCCGGAGGTCGAAACCGTCCGGCGTGGACTGCAGCCGGTCTTGGAAGGCGCCACCATTGCCCGTGTCGAGGCGCGCCGACCGGATTTGCGCTTTCCATTTCCCGAGAAGTTCTCGCAGCGGCTGACCGGCAAGACGATCACGGCCCTCGGCCGCCGGGCCAAATATCTGACGATGGACCTGGAAGGCGGTCCGGTGCTGATCTGCCATCTCGGCATGTCGGGCTCATTCCGCATCGAGACGACGGACGGCAGCGACATGCCTGGCATCTTCCAGCATGACCGCTCGAAGAGTTCCAATCACGACCACGTCGTCTTCCATGTCGTATCTCCGGCGGGCGTCCGATCCCGCGTGATCTTCAACGACCCACGCCGCTTCGGTTTCATGTTGTTTGCGGAAGGATCGCCGGACGTTCACCCGATGCTGGCCGGGCTCGGCGTCGAGCCAACGGGCAACACATTGGACGGCGTACTGCTTGCCTCGTTGATGAAAGGGCGGCGATCACCACTGAAGGCAGCGCTTCTCGACCAGCGACTGATCGCCGGGCTCGGCAACATCTATGTCTCCGAGGCGCTGTGGCGCGCCGGCTTATCGCCGCTGCGCGAGGCGGGCACGATCGCCAAACCGGGAAAGAAAGGCCATGCTCAAAGCGAACAACTCGCCCAGGCAATTCGCTCGGTGATATCAGATGCGATCGCTGCGGGTGGGTCCTCACTGCGTGACTATATGCAGACCGATGGGTCACTGGGCTATTTCCAGCATTCCTTCGCGGTCTATGATCGCGAAGGAGAGGCCTGTTCGAAGCCCGGTTGCAGCGGCCACATCGAACGGATCGTGCAGAGCGGCCGATCGACGTTCTATTGCCGGACATGTCAGCGGTGAGTTAGACGAGCGCGAGCAAGGAGAAGCAGCCATGACCTATGAAGCGATCATCACCGAAACGCATGGCAAGGTCGGACTGATCAGGCTGAACCGGCCGCAGGCGCTCAATGCGTTGAATTCGCAGATCCTGACCGAAGTGGTCGCAGCCGTGAACGGCTTCAGTGCCGATGCCGGTATCGGCGCCATGGTCATCACCGGTTCCGAAAAGGCTTTCGCCGCCGGCGCCGACATCAAGGAGATGCAGTCTATCTCTTATGCGGACGCCTACGCCCAAGACTTCTTCGTCGGCTGGGAGGAACTTACGCGGGCGCGAAAGCCTGTTATCGCGGCGGTAGCGGGCTATGCACTCGGTGGCGGCTGCGAGTTGGCGATGATGTGCGATTTCATCATTGCCGCCGACACGGCAAAGTTCGGCCAGCCCGAAATCACGCTCGGCGTCATCCCAGGCATGGGTGGATCGCAGCGGCTGACCCGCTTCGTCGGCAAGGCAAAGGCGATGGACATGTGCCTGACGGGACGGATGATGGATGCCGCCGAGGCGGAGCGTTCGGGCCTCGTGTCGCGGGTCGTGCCCGCCGCCGATCTTGTCGATGAGGCGCTGAAGGCGGCCGCCAAGATCGCCAGTTTCTCGCTGCCATCGGTGATGATGGCAAAGGAGGCTGTCAACCGCTCCTTCGAGACGACGCTTGCCGAGGGCTTGCGGTTCGAGCGCCGACTGTTTCACTCGCTGTTCGCACTGGACGATCAGAAGGAAGGCATGGCGGCTTTCGCCGAGAAGCGGAAGCCGAATTTCACCAACCGCTGATGCCAATCCTTTGGCTGGGAAGAAGTTGGCTGTTGGCCGCCAAAAAGAAGGCCGGGCAGCGTTGACGCGCCGGAAAAGCTGAACTATAAGCCGCACCAACCGAGGCGGCCCCGTGGCTGCCCGTTTGTTTTTTGCGCCCTGCGGCATCCCGCATGCGCCTACCAGATCAGAAGAGAGGCATCATGGCCAATACATCCTCGGCCAAAAAGGCAACGCGCAAGATCGTACGCCGCGCAGCGATCAACAAAAACCGCCGCTCGCGCGTGCGTACCTATATCCGCCAGGTCGAAGAGGCGCTTGCCTCCGGTGACAAGGCCGCCGCGCAGGCTGCGTTCAAGATCGCGGAGCCGGAATTGATGCGCGCCGCAACCAAGGGCGTGATCCACAAGAACACGGCGTCCCGCAAGGTGTCGCGACTGGCTCAACGGGTCAAAGTCCTGTCAGCCTAACATTACTTGCCTAGACTGATGTTCTTCGAACCCGGCCGTTTGCGCCGGGTTTTTTCGTTTGCCGGCAAGCACTTAAAAAGAATGTCCGAAAACGACGTTCTATGCGGATTTGTCCATTGGGAATACTTTGCCGGCGTATGCATGCCTGCACTTGGTCAGCATGCTTGAAATGGGCCGACTTAAAGATTCTTGGCTACCAGAAATAGTCTTTAATTTTCAGACATTTACCGGCGGTGATCCACAGCTTGTCCACATCGAGCCGGAGCGATGGGGGACAAGTGGCTGTCAAGTGAATTATTTCAGAATATTTCTCTCAGCGCGCGGTTTTTCATATTCGCCGGAAAAGGGTTTGAATCACAATGGCTTTGTTAAAATGTGCCGTTGCGGTACGCCGCTCGAACTCGCCTCCAGTAACCAGATTCCTTAAAAATCCGTTAGACGTGGCCTTGCCCTATCCACAGCGATTTCGGTAATGTCGATCCATCGAAAGGGACGGGCTCTGGGCCTTAAACCCAGCCTGAATCGGCCAGCTTAAATTGGCGGGATTTGCAACGCGGATCAAGTCCGCGGACCGATTTGGCTTGTCTTTTTTCGATACGGTAGGGGACTGGCGTAACTAGACATGGCAGGTAGACGGCGGCCGGCGCTCTTTTCGCCGGACGGTGTTGTGTTGCCCTGACATACCCAACGCGGACTGGCTTCCATGGGCCGGCACCGGTTCCCGCTGATAGTGGGCGACGTTCATCTGCCGGCGGCGGCAGCGGACATCGTAGCGAAGACGCAGTCGCCGGAACCGGATGCAGGAGGCGCATCCCCGGTGGAAAACAGGTACGGAAGGACAAGGAAAAGATCATGCAGAGCGGCATCGAAAGGGAGCTTGCGGGCGACCTCCCATTTCCTGGAACTTTGATCGGAGCAAGCGACATGGCGGTCCCCAATGACGCGGAACAGAAATTCGACCGGGTGAAAGCCCAGTTGAAGGCGCGTCTGGGAACCGAAGTTTATTCTAGCTGGTTTGGCCGCATGAAGGTCGCGGAAGCTTCCAAGGGCATTGTCCGCATCTCGGTGCCCACGGCATTCCTGCGCTCATGGATCAACGGACATTACCTCGACCTCATCTCAGAGCTGTGGAAGCAGGAGGATCCGGGTCTCCTCAAGATCGACATCGTCGTGCGCACGGCGACCCGCCAGGGCCGTAGCCAGGCTGAGGCGGAGGTGGTGCCGGCACGCAAGATGACCCGCCAGACGCAGACTGCGCTCGCCGCCGGCACCGTCAGCCCCGGCCGGACAGAGCGTGCACCGGTCCCGCGTCCGGGCACGCCGGTCGAGAGCGAATTCCGGCACAATGTGCTGGGATCACCGCTTGATCCTCGCTATACATTCGGCTCCTTCATCGAGGGACCGTCGAACCGGGTGGCCTTCGCCGCCGCCAAGGCAGTGGCGGAATCGCAATCGAGCGCGGTGCGCTTCAACCCACTTTTCCTTCACGCAACCGTGGGTCTCGGCAAGACACATCTGCTGCAGGCTATCGCGGCAGAATCGCTGAAGCAGAATCCCAAGTCGCGCGTCGTCTATCTCACGGCCGAGTATTTCATGTGGCGCTTTGCCACCGCAATCCGTGACAACAACGCTCTGACGCTCAAAGAGCAGTTGCGCGACATCGACCTGCTCATCATCGATGACATGCAATTCCTGCAGGGCAAGTCGATCCAGCATGAGTTCTGCCATCTGATCAACATGTTGCTCGACAGCGCCAAGCAGGTCGTCGTTGCCGCCGACCGGCCGCCGTCGGAACTGGAATCGCTTGAACCGCGGGTCCGCTCGCGCCTCAATGGCGGCGTCGCGCTTGAAATGTCGGCGCCCGATTTCTCCATGCGCCTTGGCATGCTCAAATTGCGTCTTGCCACCGCCAGGGTGGATGACGCGTCGCTGAACATTTCGGAAGAGATTCTCAATCACGTTGCCCGTACCGTGACCGGCAGCGGACGTGAACTGGAAGGCGCCTTCAACCAGCTGCTGTTCCGTCAATCCTTCGAGCCGCAGATCACCATCGACCGCATCGACGAAATCCTTGGCCACATCTATCGCACCGGTGAACCGAAGCGGGTCCGCATCGAGGACATCCAGCGCATCGTCGCGCGCCACTATAATGTGTCGAAGACCGAATTGCTGTCCAACCGGCGCACGCGCACCATCGTCAAGCCGCGGCAGGTCGCCATGTACCTGTCGAAGGTGATGACGCCGCGCTCGCTGCCCGAGATCGGACGGCGTTTCGGCGGCCGCGATCACACGACGGTGCTGCATGCCGTGCGCAAGATCGAGGACCTTTCTGGCAACGACAACACGCTGGCGCAGGAACTCGAGTTGTTGAGGCGGTTGATCAACGATCAGGCCTGACCGGACCGGAGCGACCAGGAACAACGCCGGAATTCAATGGCTTGCCAGTGCGGCCGGGGCCCGGAACGGGCTCGTAGCGGCGCATGGAATCGACCCGGATTTCGGTTTTGCGACACCGGCGCACGGACTTGGCACGCTTTATCCCCAGAAAGCCCGCGTAGCCGGCCCGAACCGGTCGCGCGGGCTTGCGTTCGCTGATTTTTTCCTGTCAGTCTACGCAGATTCTGAGCCTGTTCAGACCTTTCGCGGGGTGCCGCTTACTGGTGACCCCGTCATTCATTCAAGCGAGCTTGTTTCGTCATGCGTGTTATCCTGGAACGGTCAAATCTCCTGAAGTCGCTCAACCACGTCCACCGTGTGGTCGAGCGGCGCAACACCATACCGATCCTGTCCAACGTGCTGCTCACCGCCGAAGGCGCCAGCCTCGAAATGAAGGCGACCGACCTCGACCTCGAAGTGACGGAAGCGACGCCCGCCAAAGTGGAGCGCGGCGGGGCGACGACGGTTCCGGCACATCTGCTCTACGACATCGTGCGCAAGCTCGCCGATGGCGCCGAGGTGATGCTGAAGACGGACGAGGACGGCAACGCCATGACGGTGACGTCAGGCCGATCGAGCTTCCGCCTTCAGTGCCTGCCACAATCCGACTTCCCGGAGCTTTCGGCCGGATCGTTCTCGCATATCTTCCGTCTCGAGTCGGTTGGCTTGAAAGGCCTGATCGAGAAGACCCAGTTCGCCATCTCCACCGAAGAGACACGCTATTACCTGAACGGCATCTACCTGCACACGCATGAGGTCGGCGGCAAGCTGAAGCTTCGCTCCGTGGCGACCGACGGCCACCGCCTGGCGCGCGCCGAGATCGACGCGCCGGCGGGATCCGAGGGCATGCCGGGCATCATCATTCCACGCAAGACGGTGAGCGAGCTGCAGAAGCTGGTGGACGATCCGGACGTCGCGGTGACCACGGAACTGTCGGACACCAAAATCCGCTTCACCATCGGCAGCGTAATTTTGACCTCGAAGCTGATCGACGGCACCTTCCCCGATTATCAGCGGGTCATTCCGACCGGCAACGACAAGAAGCTGATCATCGACCGGCAGAGTTTTGCCGCCGCGGTCGATCGCGTGTCGACCATCTCTTCCGAACGCGGCCGCGCGGTGAAGCTTTCGATCAGCGAGGGTCAGGTGACGCTTGCGGTCAACAATCCGGATTCAGGCAGCGCCACCGAGGAACTGGCCGCCGACTATTCGTCCGATCCGATCGAAATCGGCTTCAATGCCAAGTATCTGCTCGACGTTGCCGCGCAACTGACCGGCACGGAGGCCAAGTTCATGCTGGCCGACGCCGGTTCGCCGACGCTGATCCACGACATGGCCGACGAAACTGCACTCTATGTGCTGATGCCGATGCGAGTGTAGCCTGAGCCGAGTCATCAGCCCGGCTCTGCAGCCGGGACCGGCTACGAGAATGATGGTTGCGGCGATTTCCAGAGCAGTTCCAGGAAAGGTGTGAAACGGCTTTCCGTCCGGAATTGCGTCGAAACAAAGAGATAGAGCGGTTCGGCGTTTCCGTGAAACGATGAACGCTCTACAGGCGGATAGCGGTTGCCGGCACAGACCCACATAAGTAAGCTTACACTTACTAACTTTCGCAATTACGCGACGCTGACGATCGATCTGGCGCCGGGCGCCGTGGTTTTTTCCGGCGACAACGGTGCCGGCAAGACCAATCTCCTCGAAGCGATCTCCCTTCTGACACCTGGGCGTGGCTTGCGCCGCGCCCCTTACGCTGACGTCGCTCGCGAGGGCGGCGACGGCGGCTTTGCCCTGCATGCACGGCTCGACGGGCCTGACGGCCAGGTCGAGATCGGAACAGGCATTTCCGGTGGCGACAACCCCGGCGAAGGCGGCAGGCGGGTGCGCATCAACGGAGCTTCGGCGCGTTCGGCCGAGGACATGCTGGAATGGCTGCGCGTGGTGTGGCTGACGCCGGCGATGGACGCGTTGTTCACCGGGCCGGCCGCGGATCGCCGGCGCTTTCTCGACCGGCTGGTGCTGGCGATCGACCCCGGCCACGGGCAACGTGCGATCGACTACGAGAAAGCGATGCGCAGTCGTAACCGTCTGCTTACAGATGGGTCTCGAGACGACCGCTGGTTCGACGCGATCGAGACGCAGATGGCAGAAACCGGGGTGGCGATCGCCGCGGCGCGGGCCGAGATGGTGAGGCTGCTCGCCGCGATGATCGACAGGTTGCCTGACACGGGGCCGTTTCCGCAGGCCGATATCGGCCTTTCAGGAGACCTGGAGGCCGCGGTTTCCAGCACACCGGCAGTCGATGTCGAGGAGAGCTTCCGCCGGACGCTTGCAGACGGCCGCGACCGCGACTGTGCCGCCGGGCGCACGCTCGAAGGGCCACACCGTTCCGATCTGGTGGTGCGGCACCGTCCCAAGGCGATGCCGGCCGAGCTCTGTTCGACAGGCGAGCAAAAGGCGCTGCTGGTCGGCATCGTGCTGTCACATGCTCGGTTGACTGGCGAAATGTCGGGCATGACACCTATCATGCTGCTCGACGAGATCGCCGCGCATCTCGATGGCGGGCGGCGCGCGGCGCTATTTTCCATCCTTGAAGAATTGAACTGCCAGGTGTTCATGACCGGAACCGATGCTGCGCTTTTTTCCAGTCTCAAGGGGCGTGCGCAATTCCTGACTGTCGACCACGGCACAGTTGGGCCAACGATCTAACTCTGTCCCAAAAACCGCTCCACACTTTTGGGCGACATGCATGAGATTATGCATGTCGTTGTCCCAAAACCGCTCTACACTTTTGGGCGACATGCATTAGCCCCTGACAGGATTTTGCAGCCGCTATATGATCCGGCGATGACCCCTGCCGCCCTGACCGCCGACGAGATCGAACGCTATGCCCGCCACATCGTGCTGCCCGAGATCGGCGGCGTTGGCCAGCAGAGGCTGAAACAGGCGCGAGTGCTGGTCATCGGCGCCGGCGGGCTGGGCGCGCCGGTGCTTGAATATCTTGCCGCAGCCGGCGTCGGCACGCTCGGCGTGGTCGATGACGACACCATTTCGCTCTCCAACCTGCAGCGCCAGGTCATTCACGGCACGGACAGTGTCGGCATGCTGAAAACCGACAGTGCCAAGGCGGCAATCGCCCGCATCAATCCCAACACCAGCGTCGAAACGCACACATTCCGGCTGACTGCGGACAATGCCCCTGCCCTCGTCGCCGGCTATGACATCGTCGTCGACGGTTCCGACAATTTCGAAACCCGCTACGCGGTGGCCGATGCCTGCGCGAGCGCTGGGAAACCGTTGGTTCATGCCGCCGTCGGGCGCTTCGATGGCTCGGTGACGGTGTTGAAGCCATTCGAGGACGGCAAGGACGGCAAGCCCAATCCAGGCTACCGCGACCTGTTTCCCGAAGCGCCACCGCCTGGGCTGGTGCCGTCCTGTGCCGAAGCCGGCGTGCTTGGTGCGCTGACCGGTGTCGTCGGCACACTGCAGGCAATGGAGGCGATCAAGCTGATCACTGGCGTCGGCGAGCCGCTGGTCGGCAGGCTGCTGCTCTATGATGGGCTGGCGGCGCGTTTCGACACGATCCGCTACAAGAGAAACTGATCCCGTGGAACAGACTGAAGCTGTCTCCATCACACAGATTTCGGCCGATTTCGACCGTTGGGACGATGTGCTCGCACTGATCATGTGCGCCTTCGCCTCGATGGACGGCGTGATCGACCCACCCTCCTCTGCCCGCCTGCTGACCACCGATACTCTACGGGACAAGGCGCGGCGGGAGACCGGCTTCGTGGCACTCAAGGACGGCAGGAGCGTCGGCTGTATCTTTGCCCTTGAAAAGGTGGCGGAACTCTATGTCGGCAAACTCGCTGTCGCGCCGGACTGCCAGGGACAAGGTATTGGGCGGCGGTTGATGCAGGCGGTCGAAGATCTTGCCCTAAGCCGCGGCAAGGCGGCACTCGAGCTTCAGACGCGGATCGAACTGACCGCAAACCATGCAGCCTTTGCCCGACTCGGCTTTCACGAAACCGAGCGGACGGCGCATGAGGGCTACTTCAAGCCGACCTCGATCACCATGCGCAAGGTGCTTGTGTAAGCCTGGTCTTTCATTCTGCGTTTCGATTGCGTCAGGTTCTGAGCGGCAGCACGCGGTCCGGCGGGCGGTGGCCATCGACGAAAGCGCGTATGTTGATGATGACCTTTTCGCCCATATCGATGCGGCCTTCGAGCGTCGCCGAGCCCATGTGCGGCAACAACACGACCTTGTGCTTGGCGGCGAGCTTCAGCAGCTTGCTGTTCAAAGCCGGTTCGTGCTCATAGACATCGAGGCCGGCTCCGGCAATCTTACCGTCCTGGATGAGCCTGACCAACGCTTCCTCGTCGATGATGTCGCCGCGCGCGGTGTTGACGATATAGGCCGTGGGCTGCATCAGAGCCAGCCGCCGCGCCGAAAGCAGATGGAAGGTCGCCGGCGTCGAAGGGCAATTGACCGAAATGATATCCATGCGGGCCAGCATCTGGTCGAGGCTTTCCCAATAGGTCGCCTCCAGCCCGTCTTCGACGTCAGGCAGCACGCGATGGCGGTTATGGTAGTGGATCGAGAGGCCGAACGCCTTGGCCCGCCTGGCAACCGCCGTGCCAATGCGCCCCATGCCGACGATGCCCAGCCGTTTGCCCCAAATGCGTCGGCCAAGCATCCAGGTCGGCGACCAGCCGGCCCATTTCTTGTCGCCGGTGAGCACGTTGGCGCCTTCCGCCAGCCGCCGCGGCAACGCCAGCATCAGCGCCATAGTCATGTCGGCGGTGTCCTCGGTCAGCACATTGGGCGTGTTGGTGACGGTGATGCCCCTCTTGGCCGCGGCCTCGACATCGATCTTGTCGACGCCATTGCCGAAATTGGCGATCAGCTTGAGGTTGTCGCCGGCCTGGGCGATCAGTGCCGCGTCGATCTGGTCGGTCACCGTCGGTACCAGCACGTCGGCCTCCTTGACCGCCGCAACCAGTTCCGGCTGCGTCATCGGCCTGTCCTCGACATTCAGCCGGGCGTCGAACAGTTCGCGCATGCGGGTCTCGACCGGGTCGGGCAGCTTTCGCGTGATGACGACGAGAGGCTTCTTTTTGCCTGCCATTGTTTCCTCGTACCCCGATCTCGTTGAGACCTCTTTAACCAAGACCGGCGAAACTGAAAGCCGGTCGCGGTGCCGATTACCCCATGTAACAAGCGGTGCCGCCGAAGACAAAGAAAAAGGGGCGCCGATGCCGCCAGGCAAGCGCCGAAAGGAATGAAAGTGTCTGGTTTCGCGTCGTTTCGCCTGACCCTCAGCGGAGCACTTCTCGGCGCTTTGCTTTATTCTCCGCTTGCCGCGGCGCAGAGTGCAGCAGCACCTGCCCAGAGCGTCGTCACGGTCGGGCCGAGCGGTTTGCCGCTGCCGCGATTCGTCAGCCTGAAATCCGGCCGCGTCAACTCGCGCGTCGGCCCCGGCGCCAACTATTCGGTCGACTGGATGTATATGAAGGCCGGCCTGCCGATGGAGATCATCCAGGAATTCGACACATGGCGCCGCGTGCGCGATGCCGATGGTTCGGAAGGCTGGATCAATCAGTCGCTGCTTTCCGGCCGGCGCACGGCAATAGTCGCACCGTGGCAGCGCGGCAAGGGCGCTCAGATCAACCTTCTCAACAGCCCCGACAAGGACGCTCGGGTGGTCGCGATGGTAGAGCCTGGCGTCATGGGCACGATCAAATCCTGCGACGGCCAGTGGTGCGAAATGACGTTCGATGGCCACACCGGCTGGCTTGCCCAGTCGATTGTGTGGGGCGCTTACCCCGGCGAGCGGGTCAAGAACTGACCACCTCATCGCGAGGACGCGGGATCAGATATGTAGGCCCGGCAAATCACGGTGACGGCAACGCAGCCGTGTCAGGAGCGTGATCCTGCTGGCAGGCAAACCCGGCAATCCATGCGACCGGTTCAGTAGTCACGCAGCCTGGTCGCCTGTATCAGACCGTGGTCGTTTGGCGCCCGATGCGGCCGAGATGGGTGTCCTGAAAGCTGGTCGACAGCTTGAGGCCGTAGCCCAGCGCACGGTCGATGGCGATGTGGGCGATCCAGATCAATGCGACCGCCATCACGGTCGCATTGCCGGACAGGTGCCCGGCCAGCAGCAAGAATACTGGTACGATCGGGATATGCAGGGCGTTATAGGCAAGGGCACCGACGCGCGGCCCCGCCAGATAGCCGAACATCGATAAGTCCGGCACCAGGATAAGCACCCCGAAGAGCCACCACGACATGCCAGTCGAGCCGTAGAAAACGACGGCAGCTGCCGCAACGATGGCCCATTCCAGCCGAATTGCCAGATCAAGCGATTTCAATCTCCTGCCGATCCTTCGCGGCGCTTGGGGCGCAGCCTCACCACGATGTCAACATTGGCGATCTCCATCCCTTCCGGTGGCTCCGGCAGGTTGGCGACCGTCACCGGACCGCTGTCGATATCGAATATGCGGTTTTCGCCTTCGATATAGAAATGGTGATGGTCGGAGGTGTTGGTGTCGAAATAGGTCTTCGCGCCCTCGACAGCGAGGATACGCAACAGTCCCGACTGGGTGAACTGATGAAGGGCGTTGTAGACAGTGGCCAGCGATACCGGCACGCCGGCGGCGACCGCTTCCTCGTGCAGTTCCTCGGCCGACAAATGACGATCGCCCTTGGCGAAAAGCAGGTCGGCCAGCGCAATGCGCTGACGCGTCGGCCTCAGCCCGGCTTCACGGACCCGCTTGTCCACAGCCACATTTCCCTTCCGGCCGTCCAGGTCCATCTTCTCGTCGAACCTCACAGTTCCGCCCCAAGACACGTCCAGAATGGCAAAATAATGAACTTCTGCCGATACCGGACCTTTTCAGGACATATATTCTGTCGTCCGAATGCGATCAATAGCGCGCATTGACCCAGGCAGACGGGCAGGTTAAGCGCAAACGCCGGTTTCCGGCCTGAAACAGATTGTGTTAGGAAGCCAACGACAGGGCACCCGATAGCCCGAACGGTATGGGGATGAGGTTGATGACGGGTAAATCCAGCTACGAGTACGACGAATTGCTGGCCTGCGCCCGCGGCGAGTTGTTCGGACCGGGCAATGCCCAGCTTCCCTATCCTCCCATGCTGATGTTCGATCGTATCACCGAGATCAGCGAGACGGGTGGCGCCTTCGAGAAGGGTTTCATCCGCGCGGAATTCGACATCAAGCCGGACCTGTGGTTCTTTGCCTGCCATTTCATCGGCAATCCGATCATGCCGGGGTGCCTCGGCCTCGATGCCATGTGGCAATTGACGGGCTTCTATCTTGGCTGGCTCGGCGAACCCGGCAAAGGAATGGCGCTGTCGACCGGTGAAGTGAAATTCAAGGGCATGGTCACGCCCTCGGTGAAGAAGGTTGAGTACGGCATCGACTTCAAGCGCGTGATGCGTGGCCGGCTGGTGCTCGGCATCGCCGATGGCTGGCTAAAGGCGGATGGCGAGCCCATATACGCGGCAACGGATTTGAAGGTCGGTCTGTCGAAACAGCCGACGGTCGGCTGACCAGAATTCCTAGCCGGCCCTTGGCCAGCATCCCTGGAAGGAGTTGCGAATGAGACGTGTCGTTGTCACAGGCCTCGGCATCGTGTCGTCGATCGGCAACAATGCCAACGAGGTGCAAACCTCGCTGCATGATGCCAGATCCGGCATCAGTTTCTCCGATTCGTTCGCCGAGCATGGCTTCCGGTGCCAGGTCTGGGGTGCGCCGACGCTCGATCCTTCCGCCATGATCGACCGCCGAGCGATGCGCTTCCTAAGCCAAGGTGCAGCCTGGAACCACGTCTCCATGGATCAGGCAATCGCGGATGCGGGCCTGGAAGAGAGCGACATCACCAATGAGCGTACCGGCATCGTCATGGGATCGGGCGGACCATCCACCCGCACCATCTTCGAGGCGGCCGAGACCACGCTGAAGAACGGCAGTCCCAAGCGTATCGGTCCGTTCGCGGTGCCGAAGGCAATGTCGTCGACCGCATCGGCAACGCTTGCCACCTGGTTCAAGATCCACGGCGTCAACTATTCGATCTCTTCGGCCTGTTCGACCTCGGCGCATTGCATCGGCAATGGCTACGAACTGATCCAATGGGGCAAACAGGACATAGTCTTTGCCGGCGGCCACGAGGATCTCGACTGGACGATGTCGGACCTGTTCGACGCCATGGGCGCCATGTCGTCGAAGTTTAACGACAAGGCATCGACCGCTTCGCGCGCCTACGACGCCAATCGCGACGGCTTCGTCATCGCCGGCGGCGCGGGTGTGCTGGTGTTGGAAGAGCTTGAGCACGCCAAGGCGCGGGGCGCCAAGATCTACGCCGAGATCGTCGGCTACGGCGCGACCTCGGACGGCTACGACATGGTTGCCCCTTCAGGCGAGGGCGCGGTTCGCTGCATGCGCCAGGCGCTGGCCACGGTTTCCACGCCGGTCGACTACATCAACACCCATGGCACATCGACGCCGGTGGGTGACTCCAAGGAAATGGGCGCGATCCGCGAGGTGTTCGGCGAGAAGATGCCCTACATCACCTCGACAAAATCGCTGACCGGCCATTCTCTGGGCGGGGCGGGTGTGCAGGAATCCATATACTCGATCCTGATGATGCAGGGTGGTTTCATCGGCGAAAGCGCCCATATCGAGACCCTCGACCCCGAATTCGAGGGCATGCCGATCGTGCGAAAGCGCATCGACGACGCCAGGATCGACACCGTCTTGTCTAATTCGTTCGGCTTCGGCGGCACCAACGCGACGCTCGTTTTCCAGCGCTATTCCGCATAAGGCCAGCGTTTTTTTTGTAATAAGGATTGGCGGCCATGGACGGATTGATGAAGGGCAAGCGCGGGCTTGTCATGGGTGTCGCCAACGATCATTCGATCGCCTGGGGCATTGCCCGGAAATTGTCCGAACATGGGGCGGAACTCGCCTTCACCTATCAGGGCGATGCCTTCGGGCGCCGGGTCAAGCCGCTGGCCGACAAGCTCGGTGCCTCGCTGGTGGTGCCATGCGACGTCGAGGACAGCGCTTCGGTCGCCGCGACGTTCGAGACGCTGGGTAAGGAATGGGGCGGGCTGGATTTCGTCGTCCACGCCATTGGCTTTTCCGATAAGAACGAGCTGAAAGGCCTCTACGCCGACACCAGCCGGGACAATTTCGTCCGCACCATGGTGATCTCCTGCTACTCCTTCACCGAGATCGCCCGCCATGCCGCCGCCCTGATGCAGGACGGTGGATCGATGATCACGCTGACCTATGCGGGGTCGGTCCGCGTCATGCCGAACTACAATGTCATGGGCGTGGCCAAGGCAGGGCTGGAGGCCAGTGTGCGCTATCTCGCCAACGATTACGGTCCACGCGGCATTAGGGTCAATGGCATATCGGCTGGACCCGTGCGCACGCTTGCCGGCGCCGGCATTTCCGACGCCCGCCACATGTTCTCCTATCAGCAGCGCAACTCGCCGCTGCGCCGCACGGTGACCATCGACGAGGTCGGCGGCTCCGCGCTTTATCTGCTGTCGGGTCTGTCTTCGGGCGTCACCGGCGAAATCCACTATGTCGATTCCGGCTATCACATCGTTTCCATGCCAACGCTGGACGAATTGAAGCAGACCGACGGCGGACGAGACTAATGCACGTCGCCGAAGCGTGCGCAGCGGTCTTGGGACAACGACATTTATGAAACAAAAGCTTAAGATGCGCCGGCGGAATCCGTTTCAACACGACGCGCTTTAACCCTCTAAAGAAATACTTTCGGTCGAATAAAATTAGATGCATTGGCGGAAACTCATTTTAAGGAGATATCCGCTAGAAAGCCCCGTACTCTGGGGATCTTTCAATGTCGGCCGTCAGCAACCCGAAGCGAACACCGGTGTTCCGATTGCTCACCATAGCGAGCTCGGGTCTCGGCAGTTTCGTCCTCGGACTCTGGGGCCTGAAGCTCGGTCTCGGCGAAGGCTTTGCCGGCATCTCCGCGGACATGATGGTCGCGATGATGGCCGCGCTTTGCGCACTGGCGGCGTCGGCAGCCGCGATGTCCTTCTTCGCCGGCGTGGATGAATCGGCGGATTTCGTTTTCACGGAAACCCATTTCGATAAACTGACGGGCCTTTTGGCGCGTCCGGCAATGGTCGGCAAGATTGCCGAGGCGGCGTGCGCGACAAGCCGGACCGGCGAGCCGATGTTCCTCATCGACATCGACATAGACCGCTTCAAGCAGATCAACGACGCCATCGGCTACAGCCAGGGCGATGAGTTGATCCGCGCCTTCACCAAGCGATTGAAGAGCTGCGTGCCGCAGCGGGCACTGATAGGACGCATTGGCGCCGGTGAATTCGCGATACTGCTCCCCGACAATCAAGTATCAGGGTCGCTGGAAAGCACCATCGAGAGGCTCATCGACGAGATGATGGAGCCCTATGAACTCAGCACTCACCTGCAATCGGTCAGCCTGTCGGTGGGCATCGTGGCGATGCCGAAGGACGGCGTAGATCCCGTCCTCATCCTGCGCCGCTCCAATCTGGCGCTGCAGAATGCTCGCGCCAGCGGCGTCGGCAACTGGTCTGTCTTCCATGCCGAAATGGGTAGGGTCGCCGATCATCGCCAGTGGATCGAATCCGAACTGAATACGGCCTTCGAGCGCGGTGACTTCGATCTTCACTACCAGCCGCAGCTCGACCTCCCGACCGGGCGCATCGTCGGCTATGAAGCCCTGATCCGCTGGCGGCACCCCGAACGCGGCATGATCCCGCCGATGGAGTTCATCCCAATCGCCGAGGAAACCGGCATGATCGGCCCGATCGGCGAATGGGTGCTGCGCAAGGCTTGCAGCGACGCCCGGCATCTGCCCGACGACTGCTTCGTCGCCGTCAACATCTCGCCCGTGCAGTTCATGACCAAGGACTTCGTCGGCACCGTGCGCGACACCATGACGAGCACCGGCATCAAACCGTCGCGGCTGGAACTGGAAGTGACCGAGACGGCGATGATGCAGGATCGCGACCGCGCCGCCGCCATCCTGAAGCAGCTTGCGGACATGGGCATCTCGGTCGCCGTCGACGATTTCGGCACCGGCTATTCCAATTTGAGTTACCTGATCGACTTCTCATTCGGCAAGCTGAAGATCGACCGGTCCTTCGTCAGCCGCCTCGATACGGATTCCAGCTCAGGCGCGGTCGTCTCGACGATCGTCGGCCTTTCGCGCGCGCTCGGCGTCGGCATCATTGCCGAAGGCGTCGAGACCGAAAGCCAGGCGACGCTGCTGCGGGCGGCCGGCTGCGAGGTGGTGCAGGGCTACCTGTTCGGCCGGCCGGCGCCACTCAAGATCAGGATTGGCGACGCGCATGTCACCGACGAGGTCCGACGCGTCGCCAATCTGCATTGAATGCTACGCCTTGTATCAACGCCGGGCGGCAAGCACCTTGAACATGCCGTCGCGGGCGAGCTCGACATGGCTCGAAAAGGCAGCCGACAGGATCGGCTCGTAGGGAAGCTGGCGGTTGGCGACCATGAACAACCGCCCACCCGGCTTCAAGGCCTTGGCTGCAGCGCGGATCATGCCGGCGCCGATCTCGGGCTCGGCTGCACGGCTGCGGTGAAACGGCGGGTTCATGGCAATCACGTCGTAGCGCTTCTCGACCGGTTCCTTCAGCAGATCGATCCAGAAAAAATTCCTGGCGACCGACTGGCTGACCACCCCTGCCAGATTGAGCTTCGCGGCTTCGAGCGCATCGAATTCGGCCTCGTAGAGATCAAGCACCGACAGGCCTTGTGAGCGGGCGGCGATCTCGGCCGCCACATAGCCCCAGCCGGCGCAGAAATCGGCAACGCTGCCACGCAGATCATTGGGCAAGTTTTCGACCAGCAATCTCGAGCCGGTATCGATCCGGTCGAAGGAAAACATGCCGGGCGCGGTATGGAACCGGCCTTCAACCAGCAAGGCGGGGTTCGCGGCGCGCAATTCTTCCGCAGCAGCCAGATCGGCGGGGCGGCGAAACCAGAAGGCGATGCCGTGATATTTTGGTAAATGACCTTCAAGCGGCACAAGCTCGTCAACGCGCTTGCGCAGGCTGGCTATGCCATCATCCTTGCCGCCGGCAACGATGACCAGCCCGCCCGGCGCCACGCGCTCGAGCGCCTGCGCGATGCGCACTTCGTTAAGGCCCCTGTGCCGGCCGGCAAGCACGAGTGCCATATCGAAGCCGTCGCCTTCCGCTTGCGCGGTGACGACGAAGCCAGAAGCCTGCAGCGCGCGAAAATGCGGTCGGAAGCCTTGCACGAGGTGAAGCGCTGCCTCGAAGCCTTCGGGCAGCCTAAAACCCGGCTCAGCGCCAAGAAACAGGGCGCGATTACCCTTTCCAGGCAGAGGAACAGCCTCGGCCTCAAAGGGATGAAAAAGCGTCTTCAGCGGCTCGGCGGACATTGTTCGATCTCGAAACGAAGCCCTGTGTTTGCAATATGAAAGTGAAAAAGCGGCTGAAAAAGAAAACGGGCGCGACATAAGCCGCGCCCGCTTCGAGTCATGAGCTCAAGACCGATCAGGCGGCGTTTTCTTCGCCTTCGGTCTTCTTGTCGCGGGCGAGTTCCTTGCCGGTGGCCTGGTCGACGACCTTCATCGACAGGCGGACCTTGCCGCGCTCGTCGAAGCCCATCAGCTTGACCCAGACCTTGTCGCCTTCCTTGACCACGTCCGAGGTCTTGGCGACCCTGTCGTTGGCAAGCTGCGAGATGTGGACGAGGCCGTCACGCGGACCGAAGAAGTTCACGAAAGCACCGAAGTCGGCGGTCTTGACGACCGTGCCTTCGTAGATTTCGCCGACTTCCGGCTCGGCGACGATGGTGTGGATCCACTTCTTCGCCGCCTCGATCTCCTTGGCGTTGGATGATGCGATCTTGACCGTGCCGTCGTCCTCGATGTTGATCTTGGCGCCGGTCTTTTCGACGATCTCGCGGATGACCTTGCCGCCCGAGCCGATGACGTCGCGGATCTTGTCGGTCGGGATGTGCATCACTTCGATGCGCGGCGCGAACTCACCGAGTTCCGCACGCGCGCCGGAGAGCGCGTGGCCCATCTCGCCGAGGATATGCTGGCGGCCATCCTTGGCCTGGTCCAGGGCGATCTTCATGATCTCCTCGGTGATGCCCTCGATCTTGATGTCCATCTGCAGCGAAGTGATGCCATTGGCGGTGCCGGCGACCTTGAAGTCCATATCGCCGAGGTGATCCTCGTCGCCAAGGATGTCGGACAGAACCGCGAAGCGCTCGCCTTCCTTGATCAGGCCCATGGCGATGCCGGCGACGGGCTTGGCCAGCGGCACGCCGGCATCCATCAGCGCCAGCGAGGTGCCGCAGACGGTCGCCATCGACGACGAACCGTTCGACTCGGTGATCTCCGAGACAACGCGCAGCGTGTAGGGGAATTGGTCGGCGCTCGGCAGCATCGGACGGATGGCGCGCCAGGCGAGCTTGCCATGGCCGATTTCACGGCGGCCCGGCGAACCCATGCGGCCGGTCTCACCGACGGAGTAGGGAGGGAAGTTGTAGTGAAGGAGGAACTTCTCCTTGTACATGCCGGTCAGCGAGTCGACATACTGCTCGTCCTCGCCGGTGCCGAGCGTGGCAACGACCAGCGCCTGGGTCTCGCCGCGGGTGAACAGCGCCGAACCGTGGGTGCGCGGCAGGACGCCAACTTCGGAGACGATCTTGCGGACCGTCTTGAGATCGCGGCCGTCGATGCGCGAGCCTGTGTCGAGGATGTTCCAGCGCACGACCTTGGCCTGGAGTTCCTTGAACACGGTGCCGATCTGCTCGGAGGCGTACTTGGCTTCTTCGCCTTCCGCCGGGGCAAACGCAGCCTTGACCTTGGCCTTGACGGCGTCGACGGCGGCGTAGCGCTTCTGCTTGTCGGTTATCTTGTAGGCATCGCGAAGTTCACCTTCGACGATCTTGAGCATTTCGGCTTCGAGCGCGGAATAATCCGGCGCGGTAAAGTCGCGCGGCTCCTTGGCGGCAACTTCGGCCAGCTTGATGATGGCGTCGATGACCGGCTGGAAGCCCTTGTGGCCGAACATGACGGCGCCGAGCATCAGCTCTTCGCCGAGTTCCTTGGCTTCGGACTCAACCATCAGAACGGCGTCGGTGGTGCCGGCGACGACCAGGTCGAGCTTCGATTCCTGCATCTCATCGACATGCGGGTTGAGCACATATTCGCCGTTGATATAGCCGACGCGGGCGCCGCCGATCGGGCCCATGAACGGCACGCCCGACAGGGTCAGGGCAGCCGAGGTGGCAACGATCGACAGGATGTCGGGATCGTTTTCCAGATCGTGCTGGACGACGGTGACGACGATCTGGGTGTCGTTCTTGTAGCCTGAGGCGAAGAGCGGGCGGATCGGGCGGTCGATGAGGCGGGAAACCAGCGTTTCTTTCTCGCTCGGGCGGCCTTCGCGCTTGAAATAGCCACCCGGGATCTTGCCGGCGGCGTAGGTCTTTTCCTGGTAGTTGACGGTCAGCGGGAAGAAATCGAGGCCGGGCTTCGGCTCCTTCATCGAAACGACGGTGGCGAGAACCTTGGTCTCGCCGTAGGTGGCGAGAACCGCGCCATCAGCCTGGCGGGCGATCTTGCCGGTTTCGAGGATGAGCGGACGGCCGCCCCATTCGATTTCCACTTTGTGGTGATTGAACATATCTTGTCCTTAATATGAGGAAAGGGCCGCGCCGTTTCACGGTGCGCGGATGCCCATTCCCTTGGCTTCCTTTCTCGGGCAGCCACGGGCAAGACAGCGGGAGGCTCGGCTAATTTCGGCGCGGCGAGCGCGCACGAGCGTCCTGCAATCCTGCCCCATGACCGTCCATGGGCGGTTTCGAGTGCCCTCTGCACGATCGAAACCGGGTCTGGCCAGTCGATGCGACTGGCAGAATGCGCGACCGGCGGGCTCTCCGAAGAAAGCCCGCCGGTCAATTCGTCAACGGCGCAGACCGAGCTTCTCGATCAGCGTCTGGTAGCGCGCGTCATCCTTGCGCTTGAGATAATCAAGCAGGCTGCGGCGCTGGGAGACGAGAGCGAGCAGACCACGGCGGGAATGGTTATCCTTCTTGTGGTCCTTGAAATGGTCGGTCAGGTTCTTGATGCGCTCGGAAAGGATGGCCACCTGGACTTCCGGAGACCCGGTATCGCCCTTGGCGGTTGCGAATTCACCCATCAATTCCTGTTTGCGCTCGGCAGTAATCGACATCGTGTTTTTCCTTATCTGTTTGAGGAAACGGGTCGCCCTCAGCCGGGATGTCGTCCAGCAGGGGCCGGTGCAAGCAAGGCGTCATAGCGCTATGCTGCGGCGCATATAGTGCAATTCCCCGGAAAACACCAGCCCAATTCACAAGCCGGCTTTTCAGGCCAAAATGGCCGGTTCTATCCTTGTCAGAGCCATTTCTTCCATTTGAAGAAGGCAATCAGCCCGAACGCGACAAGCGCCATGAACAGAAGCGATAAGGGATAGCCGTAGTAGGCCTTCAGTTCCGGCATGTTCCAGGGCGAAGACCCTGGATCGAAATTCATGCCCCAGATGCCGACCAGGAAGGTGAGCGGCATGAAGATGACCGAGACGATGGTGAGATAGCTGATGACGTCGTTGGTGCGCGCCTGGCTCAGCGACAGATGCATCTCGATCAGGCCGGTCAGCATGTCGCGCTGGGTTTCGACCAGCTCGATCAGCCTGAGAGAATGGTCGAGCGTGTCGTTGAGGAAGACCTTGGTCTCGGCTTTCACATAGGGCACGTCGTTGCGGATCAGCGTCGCCAGCGCGTCGCGCATGGGCCACAGCACCCCTTTCAGTACATTGGCATCGCGCCGCAATTCATGCAGCTGTCGCATCTGATGCTTGTGCGGCGTATGCAGCATCTCATCCTCGATGCTGTCGACCAGTTCGCCGGCCGACTCGATCGGCGGAAAATAGCTGTCGACGACGGCGTCGATGAGCGCGTAAGCGAGGTAGTCGGCGCCCCGCGCGCGCAACCGATTGGGCGCGGAACTCTCGATGCGCTTGCGCACGGGATCGAAAGGATCGCCCTCACGCTCCTGAAAGGTGACGACGAAATTGTTGCCGAAGAAGACGGCGATCTGCTCATAGCGGTGCGACGTGAAATCGTCGATCATCCTGACGACGACGAAGGCGTGGTCCTCGAAGAAGTCGACCTTAGGCCGCTGGCCGGTGTTGACGACGTCTTCCAGCGCCAGCGGATGCAGGCTGAAAATGCGGCCGATCTCCTCGATCAGCGGGATGTTGGCGAGGCCGGTACAGTCGAGCCAGATGACCGGCCATTTGTCGCAATGGGTGTTGAGGTCGTCGATGCTGGCGTTTTCGATGGTCTTGAATTTCTGCGGCGAGATCATGGTCAGCCGTAGTTCCGAGCGACGAGCCGCCGGGTCGGCAATCAGCGTACCCGGCGATGCACCGACCGGCGGCCGCCGCGTCCTCACCGGCGCCCGCTTCTTCACCGCCTCAGCCTTTGCCATGGAGCCCCTCTAACGCTCTGTCCGCAGACATTAGATGAGTGCCCTCAGCCGGCAAAGACCCGCTTGGGCTTGAACATGCCTTGCTCGATGGCACCGATGGCGACCAGCTTGCCGCGAGCAGTGGCGCAGGCTTCCTCGGCTTCCACCGGCGCGTCTCGGCCGCGGATGATTACCGGATTGCCAAGGCGGATCTTGGTCGCTGCATCGTCGCTGATGGCGACCTGCGGCAGGCAGTCGAGGGCGGCCGCCGTATCGACCAGAAGCGCGTCGATGGCGTCGAAGTCGATCGGCGCTTCCATCACGTCAGCGACTTGTGTCGCGCCAGTGGCTTCGGTCGTGTCGGCGACATCCGCCGCCTCCGAGCTGTCTTCGTCCCGCACACCGAAACGAGCGGCTTCCAGTTCGGCGATGGTGACGAAATCCTCCGGCGTGAACGGCTCGACCTCGACCCGGCGCAATTCGGAAATATGACCGAAGCAGCCGAGGTCGCGGCCCATGTCGCGGGCCAGCGAGCGCACGTAGGTACCCTTGCCGCACTCGACCTCGAAAACCGTATGGTCGGCGCTATGCCCGACAATATCGAGCCGGCCGATCTCGACCTCGCGTGGTGGAATATCAATTGTCGCGCCGTCGCGTGCCAGATCATAGGCACGCTCGCCTGCGATCTTGATGGCCGAGAATTGCGGCGGCGTCTGCATGATGACGCCGGTGTATTTCGGCAGCAGCGCTTTGACCTCGGCTTCCGATGGACGCAGGTCGGACTCCTTCGTCACCGGACCTTCGAGGTCATCGGTCGAGCGCTCCTGTCCCCAGGCAACGGTAAAGCGATAGATCTTGGCGCCGTCCTGCACGTAGGGCACGGTCTTGGTGGCCTCGCCAAGCGCGATCGGCAGCATGCCGGAGGCGAGCGGGTCAAGCGTGCCGGCATGGCCGGCCTTTTCCGCCTGGAACAGCCACTTGATCTTGGAGACGGCTTCGGTCGAGCCCATGCCGACCGGCTTGTCCAGGATCAGCCAGCCCGAGATCGGCCGGCCTTTCTTCTTGCCGCGACGCGCCACTATTCTGTGTCCTTGTTGTCGTCTTTGTCCTGGTTCTCAGGACCCAGATCGCGTGCTACCTCGGGCGACTTCAACAGGTCGTTGATCCTGGCGAAATTATCGAAGGAGGTGTCGAGCTTGAAGCGGAACTCCGGCATGAATTTCATCTGCCGCAGCGCGCCAGAGACGCGGCCGCGGATGAATTTCGCGTGCTTGTTCAGCGCCTCGACCACCGCATCGGTATCCTTGGCACCGAGTGGCGAGACGAAAGCGGTGGCGACCTTGAGGTCGGGCGACATGCGCACTTCCGAGACCGACACCACGGTGTTCTCGATCAACGGATCGATGATCTCGCCCCGCTGCAGGGTTTCGGACAGCGCATGGCGGACCTGTTCGGCGACGCGCAGCATGCGCTGGGATGGGCTGGATGCGGTTGGACGGGGCATTTTTCTCAATCCTGAAAGCGTGAAGCGCGGGATGGGACCGCGCCGCATGTCTCATATGGGCCATTCTCAATAGACCTTGGGCGGCGGCCTTTCGACCACCGCCCGTATGGACAAGTCACTCGAACTCAGAGCGTCCGGGTCACCATCTCGACGCGGAAGCACTCGATGACGTCGCCGACGCGCATGTCCTCGTAGTTCTGGAAGGCCATGCCGCATTCCTGGCCGCCGGGGACTTCCGAAACTTCGTCCTTGAAGCGCTTCAGTGTCTTCAGCGTGCCCTCGTGAATGACGACATTGTCGCGGATCAGGCGAACGCCCGCACCGCGCTCGACCTTGCCTTCGGTGACACGGCAGCCGGCGATCTTGCCGACCTTTGTGATGTCGAAGATTTCGAGGATCTGCGCATTGCCGATGAAGGTCTCGCGACGCTCGGGAGACAGCAAGCCCGACAGAGCCGCCTTCACGTCATCCACGAGATTGTAGATGATCGAGTAGTAGCGGATCTCGATGCCCGCGGCCGCTGCGGCAGCACGCGCCTGGACGTTGGCGCGGACGTTGAAGCCGATGATCGCCGCACCCGAGGTTTCCGCAAGCGACACGTCGCTTTCGGTGATGGCGCCGGCGCCTGCATGGACGATGCGCGCACGCACTTCGTCGGTGCCGAGCTTGTCCAGCGCCGCGTTGATCGCCTCGATCGAACCCTGCACGTCGCCCTTGATGACCAGCGGGAATTCCTTCAGCCCGCTCGTCTGCAATTGCGACATCATCTGCTCGAGCGAACCGCGCTGGCCGGCATGCTTGGCAACCGCCTTCTCGCGCGCCAGACGCTGGCGATACTCGGTGATTTCGCGGGCGCGGGCCTCGTTGTTGACCACGGCGAAGCGGTCGCCGGCCTGCGGTGTACCCTGCAGACCAAGCACCTCCACCGGCATCGCCGGCGGCGCTTCCTTGATCTGCACGCCACGATCGGTGACCAGCGCACGCACCCGGCCCCATTCGTTGCCGGCAACAAGGATGTCGCCCGGCATCAGCGTGCCGGTCTGCACCAGCACGGTGGCAACGGGGCCACGACCCTTGTCGAGCTGGGCTTCGATGACGACGCCCTCGGCGGTACGATCCGGATTGGCCTTCAGGTCGAGAATTTCGGCCTGCAGCAGGATCGCCTCCAGCAGCTTGTCGAGATTGGTCCCCTTGGTCGCCGACACTTCGACGTCCAGAACTTCACCGCCCATCGATTCGACGAAGACCTCATGGCGCAGCAGTTCGGAGCGCACTTTCTGCGGATCGGCATCATGCTTGTCGATCTTGTTGATCGCCACGATGATCGGAACGCCGGCCGCCTTGGCATGGCTGATCGATTCAATCGTCTGCGGCATGACGCTGTCGTCGGCCGCAACCACCAGGATGGCAATGTCGGTCGCCTGGGCGCCACGAGCACGCATTGCCGTGAAGGCGGCGTGGCCGGGCGTGTCGATGAAGGTGATCTTGTGACCGTTCTTCTCGACCTGATAGGCGCCGATATGCTGGGTTATGCCGCCGGCTTCGCCGGAGACGACGTTGGCGTTGCGGATGGCATCGAGCAGCGAGGTCTTGCCGTGATCGACGTGACCCATGATCGTCACGACGGGCGGACGCGACACAAGGTCCTCGGCATTGTCGGCGATGTTGAACAGGCCTTCCTCGATGTCGGACTCGGCGACGCGGCGAACCGTATGGCCGAATTCGGTAGCAACCAGTTCGGCCGTGTCAGCGTCGATGACGTCGCCCGGCTTCAGGATCTGGCCCTGCTTCATGAAGAACTTGACCAGGTCGACCGCACGCTCGGACATGCGTTGCGCCAATTCCTGGATGGTAATCGTCTCTGGCAGGATCACTTCGCGCATGACTTTCTCGCGCGGCTCATTGTGCATCGCGCGCTTGAATTTTTCCTGGCGGCGACGCATCGACGACAGTGAGCGGGCGCGCGCATCCTCGTCGGACAATGCTGAATTCAGGGTCAGCTTGCCGCGGCGGCGGTCCTCCTCGCTCTTGGTCGGCTTGGCCGGACGCGCCACTTCAGGCGTAACCGGACGGCGCACCGGCACACCGGCACCAGTCCGCTTCGGCTTGACCTGTTCTTCGTCGTCGACCGTCGCCAGTTCAGCGGTCAGCGGCGCGCGGCGGCGCGCCTCTTCCTCGGCCCGACGGCGGGATTCGGCCTCGGTCTGCAACCGCGCCTCTTCCTCGGCCTGGCGGCGCGCCGATTCATCGCGTTCGCGCTTGCGGCGTTCTTCGTCCTCGGCGCGGCGCTTGGCCTCCTCGGCGGCGCGCTGACGGTCCTCGACCTCGCGAACCTTCGAGCCCTCGAGCGCCCTGCGGCGTGCTTCCATTTCACTGCGCGACAGTTCGTTCAGCACCATGCCGCTGCGCTCGACCGGGGCCGGTGGCGGGGGTGGCGGCGCCTTCGGCGCTTCCTGCACGACGACGGGTGCGGCCACGACCGCCGGCTTCGGTGTGAAGACGGGGGCGGCAACCGGCTCCGGCTTGTCGCCGGGCATCGAGAACTTGCGCTTCTTGGTTTCGACGACGACCTGCTTGGTGCGGCCGTGTGAGAAGTTCTGGCGCACAGTGCCCTGTTCCATACCGGGGCGCTTCAGCGTCAAGGTCTTCTTCGGCGTCACACTCAGCGTATTGTCGTCACCCGATTTCGTATCGCTCATTCCATATCCTCTGCGGCATCATCTTCGTCAGCAACAGCCGCAAGCATTGCCAGATCGTCCGGGGAACCGCCCCGATACCGGTCGAGCGCAACCATGCGCTTCTGGACCGCCCTGCCCGCGTCTCCCGCGAGAACGGCAGCATGTATCACATTTGTACCCCCCAATGCCAAGCTCAACTCGGCCTCGGAGAAAAGTTTGTAGGCAAGGATAACAGGGCCGCCGAGATGGACTGTCGCCCGTCGTGCCTGACTGATCTTGCGTACACCGTCGTCGGACGCCTCGGTCGCGTGGAGCACGAAAAGCGCCAATCCGCCACGCACAGCGCTCTCGACTTTGGTGGCGCCCAGCGCAATCGCGCCTGCCTTGCGGGCAAGACCGAGCATGCCCAGAGCGTGTCTGGAAAGCAGCCCGTCGACCATGCCGCCAAGATCGGGCGGCACGACCACCTGTGCCTTGAAGGCGCGAGCGAAAAGGTTCTTCGCCGCAGCCTTGTCGATATGTAGGCGGTCGGCACTCACCCAGCAACCGCGGCCGGGCAAATTTCTCTTGATATCGGGAACGACGGCCGAATCCGGGCCGACGACGAACCGGATCAGATCATCCGGTTCGGCCTGCCTGCGGGTGACGATGCAGGTGCGATCGTTCATCTCGTCCAAGGGCGGGTTCGGTGCGATGCGGTTTCACCTCACGCACCAACGGCTTCGTCAGCCGATTCTTCTTCGGCTGCAAGCTCGTCTTCGGTGATCCATCCAGCCTTGAGGCGGGCGGCCAGAACCATTTGCTCGGCATCGGCGCGTGTCACGCCATGATTGGCCAGCACACCCGGATAGACCTTGGTCTCGCCGTCTTTGCGTTCCTTCCAGCCGGTCAGGTCGTCGGCGGCATAGCCGGCAAAGTCCTCGATCGTCTTCACGCCGTCCTCGCCGAGCGTCACCATCATGGCGGTGGTGATGCCGGGGATTTCGCGCAATTCGTCCGAGACGCCGAGCGCCTTGCGCTTGTCGTCGTGTTCGGCTTCGATCTTCTCCAGATATTCGCGGGCGCGGGTCTGGATCTCTGAAGCGGTGTCCTCGTCGAAGCCATCGATCGAGGCGATCTCGCCGGAATCGACATAGGCGACTTCCTCGACGCTGGTGAATCCTTCGGAGGCGAGCACCTGGCCGACCATCTCGTCGACGTCGAGGGCTTCCATGAACAGCGACGAACGCTCGACGAATTCCTTCTGGCGACGCTCGGATTCCTCGGCCTCGGTCAGGATGTCGATATCCCAGCCGGTCAGCTGCGAAGCAAGCCGCACGTTCTGGCCGCGACGGCCGATGGCCAGCGACAGCTGGTCGTCGGGAACCACGACTTCGATGCGCTCGGCGTCCTCGTCGAGCACGACCTTGGCGACTTCCGCCGGCTGCAGCGCGTTGACGATGAAGGACGCCGCCGATGGCGACCACGGAATGATGTCGATCTTCTCGCCTTGCAACTCGCCGACGACGGCCTGGACGCGGCTGCCGCGCATACCGACGCAGGCGCCGACCGGATCGATCGAGCTATCGCGCGAGATGACCGCGATCTTGGCGCGTGAGCCGGGGTCGCGGGCGACCGACTTGATCTCGATGATGCCGTCATAGATTTCCGGCACTTCCATGGTGAACAACTTGGCCATGAACTGCGGATGGGTACGCGACAGGAAGATCTGCGGGCCGCGCTGCTCGCGGCGCACGTCATAGACATAAGCGCGCACGCGGTCGCCGTATTTGTAGTTTTCGCGCGGGATCAGTTCGTCGCGACGGATGATTGCCTCGCCACGGCCGAGATCGACGATGACGTTGCCGTATTCGACACGCTTAACGGTGCCGTTGACGATCTCGCCGATGCGGTCCTTGTACTCGTCGTACTGGCGATCGCGCTCGGCCTCGCGGACCTTCTGCACGATGACCTGCTTGGCCGACTGGGCGGCGATGCGGCCGAAATCCATCGGCGGCAGCTGTTCGGCGATGAAGTCGCCGAGCTGGGCATCGGGATTGCGCTCGCGGGCCGAGGAAATGGCGATCTGCGTGGCGTAGTCGTCGACCTTCTCGACCACTTCCATCAGCCGCTGCAGCTTCATCTCGCCGGTGTTCGGGTTGATGTCGGCGCGGATGTTGGTCTCCTGACCGTAACGCGAACGTGCCGCCTTCTGGATCGCGTCGGCCATGGCGGCGATGACAATCGACTTGTCGATCGACTTTTCGCGCGCGACCGCGTCGGCGATCTGCAGCAGTTCAAGTCTGTTGGCGCTTACAACCATCGTTTTTCTCCCGAGCCTGTTTGCCGGACCTTCGCGCCCAGCAGCTCAATCATAGTTCCTGTTCGTGTTCTTCCGTGGCGTCCGCTTCCGTACCCGACTCATCGTCGTCCGGTTCGCCGCGACGTTTCTTGGCTTCCTTGCGCGCCCTGTTGTCCTTCGACAGGGCATCGCGAATGAGATCGTCGGTCAGGATCAGGCGCGTTTCGGAAATCGCATCATAGGGGACACGCACCGTGGGCTCCTCGCCATAGGCAGCCTTTTCGCGCTCGATCAACACATCGTCTTCGCCGGCCTCGACGATCTTGCCCTTGAACCGCTTGCGGTCGGCGACGACGATCGATGTTTCCATCTTGACCAGATGACCCGTCCAAGTCGCGAAATCCGATTTGCGGACAAGCGGCCGGTCGATGCCGGGCGACGAGACCTCCAGATGATAGGCCTTTTCGATCGGATCGTCGACGTCGAGCGCCGGCGACACCGCCCGGCTTACCTCTTCGCAATCCTCGACGGTCATGGTGCCGTCCTCGCGCTCGGCCATGATCTGCAGCGTCAGCCCATTCTGGCCCGACAGATGCACCCGCACGAGGCGGAAGCCGATGCCGCGCAGAACCGGCTGGACGATCAGCGCGATGCGCGCATCGATGCCGCTTTCGCGGATGATGCGGTCGTCGCCCTCGCTTGCCGTTGCAGTCATTGATATCCTATCGCTCTATCCGAAGTTATCGGCAGGTAATAAAAAAGAGCGGGACCGGGTGGACCCACTCTTCGTCATACCGACCAAGAATTTGAGGCTGATATAAACGATCGCGGTCGGTGTTTCAAGCCCGCCGTGCGGGCCGCACGAAACCCATTACGGCGCCAGTGTTGTGCCAGACGCATGACCTCCATGCGGCGAAACCCTGTGAGCCTTGCCGCTGCATTTCCATTTATACCACATCGCACAAGGATTGCACGACACGGCACAGAGGGGCATGACCATGACCAGCCGCAAGATCTTTTCCGCCATTGGCGAGTTCTTCACGACTTTTGGCAGCGCGGTCGCTGCCTCGCGCGCGGTGCAAGTGGGCCGCAAGCCGCGTGCTGACGACCTGCGCAAGCTCGGAATGGACCCGGCTGTCTTCAACAGGATCGGTCGTTTCTAAATTTGGCGCGTGAACACGCCTTTGCAACGGGCGGAGGCTGGTGCGCCGTGAGCGCGCCTATTTTCTGACAAAAGTGAGATAGGCCGGCCGCCGGCCCTCGCGGATGGCCTTCGCTTCGTAGCGGGTGCCCGGCCAGCCATCATAGGGCCGATGCCAGTCCGCCGCCTCCGAAGCCTGCCATGCGAACGCACCATGCGCACGGCAATGCAGCAACGTCCAATTGACATATGTGTCGATATCGGACGCAAAGCGGAATTTCGAGCCCGGCTTCAGCACGCGCGCGAACCGATCGAGATTGACCGGGCTGACGAAGCGCCGCTTCCAGTGTTTCTTCTTCGGCCAGGGATCGGGATAGAGCAGGTCGATACCGTCGAGCGAGGCTTGCGGCAACCAGTCCAGCAACCGGGTGGCATCGTCGTCATAAACCCGCAGATTGGCGAGCGGCTTCTCCCGCACTGCCATCATCATCTTGGCCATGCCGTTGACGAACGGCTCGACGCCGATAAAGCCGATCGAGGGCGCCTCGCTGGCGCGATGGAGGAGATGTTCGCCACCGCCGAAGCCGATCTCGAGGCGAACCGCCGAAACATCGGCTTTGAACAGAGCTTGCAGATCGGCCGGCGGTTCTGCTGTCAGATCGAGTCGGTATTTCCCGAAACCGCTCTCCAGAGCGGCCGCCTGCTGCGGACGCATGGTCTTGCCGCGCCGGCGACCGAAAAAGGCTTCGGTCGCGCGGCTTGGTCTGTCCTTCGGGTCCATGGCGGGACTTTGCGGCGTCGCTATCAGGCGGCGACAGCGTCCTTGAGCGCCTTGGCGAGATCGGTCTTTTCCCAGGAGAAAGACCCGTCACGGCCGGCCTTGCGGCCGAAATGGCCGTAGGACGACGTCTTGGCGTAGATCGGCTTGTTGAGATCGAGATGGCGGCGGATGCCGGACGGCGACAGATCCATCACGCTGCGCAGCGCCTCCTCCAGCTTTGCCTCGTCGACCTTGCCGGTGCCGTGCAGGTCGACATAGACCGACAGCGGCTGGGCGACGCCGATGGCGTAGGAAAGCTGGATGGTGCAGCGGTCGGCCAGTTTCGCCGCCACGACGTTCTTGGCCAGATAGCGCGCCGCATAGGCCGCCGAACGATCGACCTTGGTGGTGTCCTTGCCGGAGAAAGCGCCGCCGCCATGGGGAGCGGCACCGCCATAGGTGTCGACGATGATCTTGCGGCCGGTCAGGCCGGCGTCACCGTCCGGCCCGCCGATGACGAACTTGCCGGTCGGGTTGATGTACCACATGCAGTCGTCGGAGATCTTCAGCTCGCCCAATGCCTCGCGGATATAGGGTTCGACGACCTTGCGGACCTTCTTCGAATCCCAGCTCGCATCGAGGTGCTGCGTGGACAGCACGATCTGCGTCGCCTCGGCGGCCTTGCCGTCGACATAGCGGACGGTGACCTGGCTCTTGGCGTCCGGCCCGAGCTTGCCGGCTTCACCGCTGCCTTCGTGACGGGCAGCAGCCAGCAGTTCCAGGATCTTGTGGCTGTAGTAGATCGGAGCCGGCATCAGATCCGGCGTCTCGCGGCAGGCGTAGCCGAACATGATGCCCTGATCGCCGGCACCTTCTTCGCCCTGACGGTCGGAGGCATTGTCGACACCCTGGCCGATGTCCGGCGACTGGCCGTGCAGCAGGACCTCGATCTTCGCCGTCTTCCAGTGGAAGCCGGCCTGCTCATAGCCGATTTCGCGGATCGCCTTGCGGGCGACCGACTTGAACTTGGCCGGATTGACGACGGGATGGCCGGCGGCATCCGTGAGGATGTTGCCTGCCTTGTCCTTCTTCAGCAGCGTCTCCGGGACGCGCACCTCGCCGGCGATGACGACGCGGTTGGTTGTCGCAAGCGTCTCGCACGCGACTCGGACTTTCCATGGGTCCATGCCGGTCTTCTTGGCTTCGCGATAGACCAGATCGACGATCTCGTCGGAAATCCGGTCACAGACTTTGTCGGGATGGCCCTCGGCAACGGATTCCGAGGTAAAGAAGTAGTTCTGCCGCGTCACGGGTGTCCCCTCTTGAAAAACGATCGGCAGGCTGCCGACTTTGGCGCGCCACGTGTTAGCGGGGCGATGCGCCGCTCGTCAAGCGATGCTTCGGTTCTGGCATGAATGTCGCTGCAGTTATCTTGTGCCACCGGCGGCAGGGCGCCGCCGGTCCAAGCGTGATTGCGGATCAGTCGGCATCGTCGGTGGAGAGAGACTTGACCAGATCTATGATCCTGCGGCGCACCTTGGCGTCGGCGATCTTGACAAAGGCCCGGTTGAGCTGAAGGCCTTCGGGACTGCCGCAGAATTCGACGGCGAAGGCCATCGACGCATCCTCGGCAAATCCCCGGCCCGCCACGGCCTCCTGGCCGGGCGCATCCTCGAAAAAGAAGGCGACAGGCACGCCGAGGATGGACGCGATCGCCTGCAGACGGCTGGCGCCGACGCGGTTGGTGCCCTTTTCATACTTCTGAATTTGTTGAAATGTGATGCCGAGATTTTCTCCCAGCTTTTCCTGGCTCATTCCCAACATATTGCGGCGAAGCCGAATGCGACTGCCAACATGGATGTCGATCGGATTCGGTTTCTTCTTGTTATCTTCTATCATTTTTTCCTCGCCGAATTTTTTCGGCTTCTCTATTTTTTCCTGCCCAAATGAAGCCGGAGGCAACTGCCCCAACAGAACGATCAACCGACTTCGAGAAATATCAGGCGCTTACAGTATGAGTTTCTAATGTGTGGGCTGTCAATTCACCCGTAGCTTCTGCCTTACGCTCAAAAGTGCGGCCGCAATGGCAAACAGCAACATGATCAGCATTCCGTTAATGCGTCGTTGGCCAGGAGAGATGACCGCCTGTTCGGAAATCGGCACATGGGCGTCGATGGCGCCGCGGGCGTCGATCGCCAGCGCATCGACGATGCGCCCGCGCGGATCGACGACGGCCGAGATGCCGTTGTTGGCTGCACGCAACAATGGCAATCCATTCTCCACCGCACGGATCTGGGCCTGCCTGAAATGCTGATACGGACCCGGCGTGTCGCCGAACCACGCATCATTGGTGACGTTCACAATAAGCTGTGCTGACGTAGCGTCAACTGCCGCGAGATCGGGAAAGATCACCTCATAGCAGATAAATGGCAATGCACGGATGCCATCAGGCAACGTAATGGCGTGCCGCTCGTTGCCGGCCGCAAAACTCATCGGCCCGGCAACGAGTTGCTCGATACCGAAATGATCGAGCAGATCGGAGAAAGGCAGATATTCGCCGAACGGCACAAGGTGAACCTTGTCGACGGCATCAGTGATTTCACCTTTGTCGTCGATCGCCACCACGGAGTTGTAGTAGCGGCTGTCGGCACTTGCGGCCGAACCGCCCTCCTCGCGGACGACGCCGGCCATCAGCATCTGGCCGGGTGCCAGCATGTCGCCCAGCGCCGTCAATGCGTCCGGACGCTCCGTGAAGAGGAACGGAACCGAGGTTTCGGGCCACAGGATCAGTTGCGGCTTGCCGTGACCCGGATCGGGTGCCTTGGCCGATAGTCCCATCAAGGTTGCGAAGATGCGGTCGCGCACCGAGGCGTCCCATTTTTCCGAGAGGTCAACGGCCGGCTGGACGATGCGGACGTCCAGACTGTGCACCGCAGGTTTTTCGGGAGCGGCAAGCCTGACATAGCCGTAGCCGACATGGGCAGCGGCAAGCACGACAAACAATCCGGCGCCGAGGCGCAGATGCCAGCGCGCCGCCAGCAGCGCCGGCAGAGCGAAGACGAACACCGCGAGCGCGTTCATGCCGATCATGCCGGTGACCGAGACGCTTTGCATCAATAGCGGCACGGGCATGGCCGCGTAGCCGATGGCATTCCAGGGAAAACCGGTGAACAGGAAGTCGCGCAGCCATTCCGCCAGCCCGAAGCCGAAGGCAAGGGCGGCGATGCGTCCGATGTCGCTGCTCCACAACAGCCGCGCAACCATGGCCGCAAAGCCGTAGAAAAAGGCGAGTGCGAAGGGAATGCCGACCACCGCGAAGGGAAGCGCCCAGGCAAAGTTGTCGGCCTCGACCAGCAGAGCCGAGCCGATCCACCACAGGCCGGCAAGGAAATAGCCGAAGCCGAACCACCAGCCGACGGCGAAGGCCGGCCGCAGGCGCCGCACCAGGCTGCCGGAAGCATCACCGGTTGCGCCGTCGAGCAGCCAGACCAGCACGGGAAAAGAGATGAAACAGGCGGCGAAGAAATCGTAAGGCGCCTGGCCTAGCACCGCCAGCGCGCCAGCGAGAAACGCCGCGAGCGCGCGCCCCCAACCCCAAAGCAGAATTATCCGGCCGGCAAGGCGCACCATACATACTTCCGAGTCGCGCGAATCAACAGCCAAGATTTAACAGGCCACGGTCCGCGGTCCAAACGGCAGGTGATGGCCAGAGGTGGACCGAGCCTAGCCCGGATATCTCACACAGTCTTTCGGCGCGAGGCTGGCGGCAGCGATTTTGCAGGCGCTTGAGCTGCGGGCAAGGGATGTCCGCCGCTTGGAGCGGGTTGGTGTGGTTCGGCGCTGTTTCCTTGGCTGTTGACGGGAGGGGTGGATGGGGCCGCTCAGGCGGCTGCTGCCAAGAGCCGGGCATAGGTCAGGGCCCATTCGCGCTGGAAGGGACAGGCTGAGTTCATGGCCAGCTTGATGCGGCGCACCGAGATGCTGACCAGGGCGCCGATCTTGAACAGCTTGAGACGGATGGTGGCGCAGCTTGCCCTGGCGAGCCGTGTGTCCACCAGGCCGATGCGGCGCAACGCGCAAATCAGCACATAGGCCATCGAGGCGAACCAGAGCCTGAGCTGGTTGGCGCGCAGGGTGGCGGCCGAGGTGCGGTCGGCAAACAGGTCGAGCTGGCATTCCTTGATGCGGTTCTCCATCTCGCCGCGGGCGCAGTAGAGGTCCTCGTAGAGGCATTGCGCCGGCCAAGCCTCGGCGTCGAGCGAGGTGACGACAAAGCGCGGATTGGCCTCGCCTTGCGTCCACTCGGCCTTGGCCACGACCCGGCGCCGGCCGCTCCAGCTCTTGCGCGTGGTCCACAGGAAGTCCT